>DASZZO010000059.1:0-24393 GCA_035544915.1 Gemmatimonadaceae bacterium
GCTCGAGCGCGCGGAGCTCGCGCTGGTCGAGGCCCGCAGCGTCGCCGAGGATCAGTGAGTAGCGGGCGACCCGCCGGAGATGTTGGCCCGTCTCGTGGTCAGTAGCCTCGATGGTATTGAGGAGCGTCTCGAACACGGCGGCGGCCAGTCGTTCGGCGCGCTGGCGACGACGGCGCTCGAGGCCCCAGAGCGAGCCAGTGACGAGGGTGGTAAAGACGGCGGCTTGCGATCGCATCAGGCAATGAACCGCAAGAAGTGGGGACAACGCCACGAGGCCCGCCGCACAGTGAAGTGCGACGGGCCTCGTGGATAGAGGCGCCGGCGACGGCCTACTCTCCCGCGGTCTCGCGACCGGAGTACCATCGGCGCTGTCAGGCTTAACGACCGTGTTCGGAATGGGAACGGGTGTGGCCCTGACGCTCGAGTCGCCAGCAAGATCGGTGGTCAAACAGTCCTACAAAGACGCTGACCAACGGAACGGAAGGCAGATCGTGGTGGATGGTCCTGCAGACATCTGAACTAGGCGCGTGCTCTGCCTGGTCAGGATTCTTCAAGAAGGCTTGGGTACTCCGGTTGGGAGTAGTCAAGCCGCACGGGCGATTAGGACCGGTTCGCTTGGAGGGCGTTGCTGCCCGTCCACGGCCGGCCTATCGACGTCGTAGTCTCCGACGGCCCTTTAGGGAGCTCAAGGCTCCGGGAGAGTTCATCTTGGGGCGTGCTTCCCACTTAGATGCATTCAGCGGTTATCACAGCCGATCATCGCTACCCGGCGGTGCCCTTGGCAGGACAACCGGGACACGAGCGGATCGTCCGACTCGGTCCTCTCGTACTAGAGTCCGCTCCCCTCAACTCTCCACCGCCCACAGCGGATACAGACCGAACTGTCTCACGACGTTCTGAACCCAGCTCATGTACCACTTTAACCGGCGAACAGCCGGACCCTTGGGACCTTCTCCAGCCCCAGGATGTGATAAGCCGACATCGAGGTGCCAAACCGCGCCGTCGATGTGAACTCTCGGGCGCGATAAGCCTGTTATCCCCAGCGTACCTTTTATCCGTTGCGCGATAGCCGATCCACACCGGGCTACCGGATCACTACGGCCCACTTTCGTGGCGGTTCGAGCCGTCGCTCTCACCGTCAGGCTCCCTTGTGCCGTTACACTCTAAAGCGCGAGTACCGACCGCGCTGAGGGAACCATGCGCGCGCCTCCGTTACTCTTTCGGAGGCGACCGCCCCAGTCAAACTGCCCACCTGCCACGGTCCCAGCCTAGGTTTGCTAGTACGTGGTGAGGACGTTACAGGAGCCAGGGTGGTATTTCACTGTTGCCTCCGCCCAAGCTAGCGCCTGGGCCTCAACGGCTCCCACCTATGCTACACAGTCACGTGCGACGTCCAATGGCAAGCTACAGTAAAGGTGCATGGGGTCTTTTTGTCCTGCCGCGGGTACTCGGAATCCTCACCGAGACTGCAATTTCGCCGAGCATCGGGTCGAGACAGTGCTCAAGTCGTTACGCCATTCGTGCAGGTCGGAACTTACCCGACAAGGAATTTCGCTACCTTAGGACCGTTATAGTTACGGCCGCCGTTTACCGGGGCTTCGGCTCAATGCTTCGCCTTGCGGCTAACATCTCCCCTTAACCTTCCGGCACCGGGCAGGCGTCAGTGTGTATACGGCGCCTTGTGCGGCTTGGCACACACCTGTGTTTTTGCTAAACAGTCGCTTGAGCCGATTCACTGCGACCCTTCGTAGCGACCGGCGCGAAGCCGGCTACCACCAAGGGCATCCCTTCTTCCGAAGTTACGGGATCATTATGCCGAGTTCCTTGACCCGATTTCACTCGTTCACCTTAGGCTACTCGCCTTGCCCACCTGTGTCGGTTTACGGTACGGACGTCTGCAGCATTCCCTAGCAGAGCTTTTCTTGCCAGCAGACTCTACGTCACTTGAGCTTGGGTTGCCCCGCACTCTCGTACTCCCGTCTCGGTTGCCCTACACGGTTGAACGGCCATCCACAAGACCGCTGACGCTTCGTTTCTGGGTCCCTCTGTAGTTGTTAACACGCTGCAGGCGGGGCCGGAATATTGACCGGCTGTCCATCGGCTACGCCTCTGGGGCCTCGCCTTAGGGTCCGCCTCACCCTGCGCTGATTGCCATGGCGCAGGAATCCTTGGGCTTACGGTGTGCGGGGTTTTCACCCGCATTTGCGCGTACTCATTCCGGCATCCTCACTTCCGTACGCTCCACGGGTGGTTTCCACCCCCGCTTCACGGCAGTACGGAACGCTCCCCTACCCCGCTGACAAAGTCAGCAGGCCAAGCTTCGGCGGGCCGCTTAATCCCGACCATTCTCGGCGCATCCACGCTGGACTAGTGAGCTATTACGCACTCTTTAAAGGAATGGCTGCTTCTAAGCCAACCTCCTAGTTGTCACGGCACGGACACATCCTTCGCTATACTCAGCGGCCACTTTGGGGCCTTAGCTGTGGCTCTGGGTTCTTTCCCTCTCGCCGCTGGACATTATCGCTCAGCGACTGCCTCCCGAGGTCCATTTAACAGGTATTCGGAGTTTGGTTGGGGTTGGTACCGGCTACGCCAGCCCGCGCCCATCCAGTCGCTCTACCCCCTGTAAACACGCCTCGAGGCTCTACCTCAATAGATTTCGGGGAGAACCAGCTATCTCCAGGCTTGATTGACCTTTCACCCCTACCCACAAGTCATCCGAGCGGTTTTCAACCCACACCGGTTCGGGCCTCCACTGAGTGTTACCTCAGCTTCACCCTGCTCATGGGTAGATCGCCCTGGCTTCGGGTTGTACCCCCAGCAACTCATCGCCCTCGTTACAGGACTCGCTTTCGCTGTGGCTCCGCTGGATACCAGCTTAGCCTCGCTGCTGAGGAGTAACTCGCCGGATCATAATGCAAAAGGCACGCAGTCAGTCGTGACGCGAGCAAGCCCGCGCCCAACCTCCTACCGCTTGTAAGCAAGTGGTTTCAGGATCTCTTTCACTCCCCGCACTGGGGTGCTTTTCACCTGTCCCTCACGGTACTCGTTCACTATCGGTCACACGAGAGTCTTTAGCCTTGGAGGGTGGTCCCCCCAGTTTCACGCCCGATTACTCGGGTCGGGCGTTACTCAGGAACTCCACTACGCAAGGTGCATCGCTTTCACCTACCGGGCTGTCACCGTCTATGGCGCCTCGTTCCAGAGGACTTCGGCTGGCTTCTCCCTACGCGTGCGTGGGTCCTACAACCCCGCGGCCACAAGGACCCCGGTTTGGGCTCTACCCGTTTCGCTCGCCGCTACTTCGGGCATCTCGGTTGATTTCTCTTTCCACCCGGTACTTAGATGTTTCAGTTCCCAGGGTTAGCTCTCCGCGCTTACGCGAGGAGTGACCAGGATCGCTCCTGGCCGGGTTGCCCCATTCGGCAATCTTGGGATCATCGTGTGTGTGCCACTCCCCCAAGCTTATCGCAGCTTACCGCGGCCTTCATCGCCTTCGTGTGCCCAGGCATCCTCCACTTGCTTTCGCTCGCTTGACCACAAACCATATGTCAAGCAGAGCACGCGCGATCTACTACGAGTGATACAATAGAAATTGTGTCACTAGTGTTGATTCGTTTCCCACGAACACTACCCATTTCCATTGTCAAAAAGCAGAAGTCCTGCGCGGCAGCTCCCCGCGGGAGCGGCCGCCAGGCCAAATATGCAAATCGAATGTGAGATCGGGTGTGGAGGCGAGCGACTATCCGGTAGCGCTTTCGTGCGCCGCGATCCCTTGCGCTCACGCGCTCGGGACGACGCCTACTCGCTGCTCCGTTAAGGAGGTGATCCAGCCGCAGGTTCCCCTACGGCTACCTTGTTACGACTTCGCCCCAGTCACTGCGCTCGCCTTAGGCGGCTTGGCCCCTTGCGGGTTCCGACACCGACTTCGGGCGCTCACAGCTTCCATGGCGTGACGGGCGGTGTGTACAAGGCCCGGGAACGTATTCACCGTGGCGTAGCTGATCCACGATTACTAGCGATTCCAGCTTCATGTAGTCGAGTTGCAGACTACAATCCGAACTGAGGCCGAGTTTGGGGATTGGCTCCCCCTCGCGGGTTCGCGACCCTCTGTCTCGGCCATTGTAGCACGTGTGTGGCCCTGGACGTAAGAGCCATGATGACTTGACGTCGTCCCCACCTTCCTCCGGTTTGGCACCGGCAGTCCCTCCAGAGTCCCCGGCATTACCCGCTGGTAACTGGAGATGAGGGTTGCGCTCGTTGCGGGACTTAACCCAACATCTCACGACACGAGCTGACGACAGCCATGCAGCATCTGTGCTGGAACTCCGAAGAGGGGCTCACGTTTCTGCGAGCTTTCTCCAGCATGTCAAGCCCAGGTAAGGTTCTTCGCGTTGCGTCGAATTAAACCACATGCTCCACCGCTTGTGCGGGCCCCCGTCAATTCCTTTGAGTTTCAGCCTTGCGGCCGTACTCCCCAGGCGGGGTACTTCATGCGTTAGCGCCGGCACCCAGGGGGTCGCTCCCCCAGACACCTAGTACCCATCGTTTACGGCGTGGACTACCAGGGTATCTAATCCTGTTTGCTCCCCACGCTGTCGCGCCTCAGTGTCAGCAGTAGCCCAGCAGGCCGCCTTCGCCACCGGTGTTCTTCCGGATCTCTACGCATTCCACCGCTACACCCGGAATTCCACCTGCCTCTACTACGCTCGAGCAAGACAGTCCGCATGGCCGACTCGGAGTTGAGCCCCGAGCTTTCACCACACGCTTATCCCGCCACCTACGCGCCCTTTACGCCCAGTGATTCCGGACAACGCTCGCACCCTCTGTATTACCGCGGCTGCTGGCACAGAGTTAGCCGGTGCTTCCTCACCCGGTACCGTCAATTCCCTCGAAAGAGAAGTTTCGTCCCGGGCAACAGTGGTTTACACCCCGAAAGGCTTCATCCCACACGCGGCGTCGCTGCGTCAGACTTTCGTCCATTGCGCAATATTCCCCACTGCTGCCTCCCGTAGGAGTCTGGGCCGTGTCGCAGTCCCAATGTGGCTGGCCATCCTCTCAGACCAGCTACCCGTCACCGCCTTGGTGGGCCATTACCCCGCCAACTAGCTGATAGGTCGCGAGCTCCTCGATCTCCCCCGGAGGTTTCCTCATCGGGGGACTCCCCCCAAAGAGCGTATGCGGTATTACCCGGCCGTTGGGCCGGCTATCCCCCAGAGATCGGCAGATTGCTCACGTGTTACGCACCCGTTCGCCGGTTGCCCGATATTGCTACCGGGCCCCCGTGACTTGCATGTGTTAAGCACGCCGCCAGCGTTCGTCCTGAGCCAGGATCAAACTCTCCAATGGTTTGGAAATTTGATTAGCTCTCCGAATAAACGCTGCCACGCTGTCGCGTGACAGCGTGTTCGGAATCACATAAAAATGTTTCAGGTCTCATCTCTCGCCGAACCCCTGAATGGATTCGGGTCGTCGAGATCGCCTCTCACACCCTTATGATCTCACATTCAATTTTCAAAAAGCGATTAGATATAATGCCTTTCTACAATAGCCTTTCAGAATAATATGCCGTCGCCGTTGTGTCAACCGGCGCTGAGATGTATGGGGGAAACATCTTGCTCGGAGACACAGCACCCGTTCAATGCGTAACGGCGGCATTCCGGGGGACGGGCTCCGCAGAATCAAAAGCTAACGCGGACGCTTTCGAGAGGCAACCCCGCGCTCGGTATGGTAGTGGGTACCCACTACCCTCGGTATCATACGGGGTCCAGTTTGCCGTCCGTGCGTTGTGCCAGAGAAGCGATCAGCCGCTGATCCACGCGGGTATCACTTGATCGCTCGGCCCCCCCCTTGACAAGCGGGCCTTCAGGTGGCGTAGAGAGATAGGGGGTGCGATCGGGACCCGCACCGACCACGGCCGCGCTGCCCCCGCGCCCGCGGATCCCTGGCTGCCTTGATGCCACCTCGCTCCCGCCGCCGTTAACAACGGGAGCAACGGGCGAGCCCGCTGACGGTGAGAGGAGGAGAGGGCGCCCTCAGCGCGGTCGCCGGCCGGGGCGAGGCTGTCCCCGCCGGTGGGCGCGCGGTCTCCCGCTCGAGCGACCCGATCGCCAGGGCCGGCACCGCGATCGCAGGAAATGGCGACGCGTTCTCGGGCGAGTGCACCGCTAAGGCCGCTCCGCCGGCCCGGAATGGCGGCGCGCGGACTCGCCATCAGGAATCGCGCACCGGCGATCCGGGACCGCGGACCGACGATCCAAACGCGCACAGGTCTAATCCCCGTCCTCGCGATTGGAATCGCGCAGCCAGCAGTCGGCATCACCGACCGCGCACTCGGGATCACCGATCCCGCGGTCGGGATCGCGGTCCGCGCGACGGCCTCCGAGCAGGTCCCATCGACCTCGCACGACCGGATGGCGGACGCCAACGCACGCGCGGCCGACGCCCACGATCAGGTGGCCGGGTGCGCGGACCTCACGCCGGACGCCGCGCTCCTCCGGTCGGGCGCCACCGCGCCCGCCGCCGATCCCGACGGCCTCGCGTTCGCCGCCACGCGGCTCAGGGCGGGCGCCAACGACTGCGGAGTCGGTGCCAACGGACTCGCGGCGCGCGCCGACCAACTCGCGGCGCGCACCAACGGACTCGCGGCGCGCACCAACGGACTCGCGGCGCCTTCCAACGGACTCGCGGCGCATCGCAACGGGCTCGGGGCGCGCACCAACGGACTCGCGACGCGCGCCAACGGACTCGCGGCGCATCGCAACGGCCTCAGGACGCCCCACGCCAGGCGCGATGCGTATTCAAATTGAAAGAGGCGGACCCACCAACGTGCTGATCCGCGGAGTTCCTCAACCCAACTCGGCAAGCGAGTTCGGCCACTCGCGAAGGAGCAATGGCCTGGCGGCCGAGGAGGGGCTCAGGCGCCGAGCACCTTCAGGAATGCGTTATACACCTGCTCGGACCACGCCTCCCGAACCTTCGTGATTTCGGCGAGTGCGCGCTCGGCGGTCATCGCCGGACGGTACGAGCGCTCGGTCGTCACCGCGTCGTAGACGTCGACAATTCCGACGATCTGCGCCGAGAGTGGTATCTCATCGCCGCGCAGCCGGTCTGGATAGCCGGCGCCGCTGTACTTCTCGTGGTGCCAGCGGATGATCGGCTTGATGTCCCATGGAAACTCGACGTTCGCCAGCATCTCGATGCCCCACACCGGGTGCATCTGCACCACCTCGAACTCCTCGCGCGTCAGTGGCCCCGGCTTGTTCAGGATTTCGTGCGGCACCTTCACCTTGCCTACGTCGTGCAGGTACGCGCCCAGCCGGATCGTCGTCTGTTGCGTTTCGTCCAGCCCCAAAGCAGTGGCTACGGCCACCGCCCTGTCGGCCACGCGTTCGCAGTGTCCGAAGGTGTAGGTATCACTGGACTCGATTGACTGCCCCCATTGGCGCACCACTCCGAAGTAGGTTCCTTCGAGCTCGGCGATTCTGCCGTCCACATTGATCAGGTCGATGCGCGCATCGAGACGGTGGAACAGCCGATGGGCTGCATTGAGCAGGGTGAGCCCTTCTTGATTGCGCCCCATCACTTGATAGAGCACTGCCAGTTCGCGGGTGGCCTCCGCTTCGAGGAGCATCGATCCGGAGGCAACTGAAAGTTCGATGGCCGAGCGCAGCCGTGACTCCGCGAGCGAAGACCGTCCGGTTTCGCGATAGACCACACCGATCACCCGATACGCACTCGCCTTGTGATCGCGGGCCCCGAGCCGGTCGAAAATCGCCAGCGATGCCTCGGCATCCTTGCGGGCGTCTTCAAATCGCTGGCGCGCAATGTGGACATCGGCATGGTTCAGCAGACAGAGGCCCTGCAGGCGGACGTCGCCGGCCCGTTCCGCGATGTCCAGACTCTGCCGGAAGTAGCCGTCGGCGTCATCGAAGAGCTCCTTGTCTGCACTGACCATACCAAGATTGTGGAACGCAAGTGCACAGCCGTGCTCGTCTCCAATGCTCTTGTACTGGTCGAGTGAGCGCGCATACCGCGCGAACGCCTCGTCGAGGTCGCCTCTGATGTTGGCAGCCACCCCCAAGTTCTGCTCGACGCGAGCCATCAGCTCGCGATTCGGTCCGCCATGTTTCAGTGCCCGCAGAAACAGCTCGTTGGCTTCGGGGAGCGAGCCTTCCTGCATCAGCATCGCGCCCAGGGTATTCAGAGCCTCGCCGGCGAGGTGATCATCGCTGATCTCCAGCGCGACATCGTAACTCCGATTGCACAGCTCTCGCGCCTGCTCACGTTCGCCCCGCTGATACCGAATCGTCGCCAGGCGTCGCAACGCTTCGGATAGTGCCAGATAATCCTTGTGCAGTTCCGCCTGGGCGATCGCCGCGCCGTATTGTTCAATCGCCTCCGGTATGCAGCCGGCGCGCTCCTGATCACGCGCAGCCGAAATGAAGGCCGCGGCGCGGCGCACCTCCCCGCTTGGGCGGCGGCGGGGGCGAGAGACAGGCGATTCGACAGGCATCAGGACTTTGCCATCATGGCTGGTGTCCCCCGGTGGTGTGGGCCGGCGTTACTTTCGTCGCAAGAACGCGGCCACCACGCAGCGTTTGCCGTCCAGTGCGTTGGGTCACGAAAGTGCCATCCCAAGCCGGCGCAGTCGGGGCGATACGCGCAAGAACTGGGGCCGGACATCGGTTGGCGTGACTTCGCGCACCGACCCGGCCCACATTTTCTGGCGGATTGCAACTCCCCCTGATGCACCTACCTCCGGGCGTTGTGCAACTCCCCTTCCAAATTGCTGCAGGAGGACTGGCCGCTCAGCGACTTGGCGGGCGCAAGATTCAAGATCGCTCCTACTCATCCTCCGGCAGTTGCTGGAATGAGCCGGTCGGACGCGGTCCGCCGGGATCAAGTGCCGCGTGTGGCGGATTCGACGGCGCTCCGCGAATGGATTTCACACAGAGCGCATTGAGGGCAATGTCTCCCAACTTCTCCCCGCCCGGCAGCCGCTCGCAGCCCAGCACAGGCAGGAACCTGCCGCACACGGAGAGGTAGTCGCTGAGACGTTGCAGCCCGCCCAGATGCAGGGTGCCCACCATTCGTGTACCGTCGTCGAGATAGATGTCAACCGCGCGTGGGGCGCCAGGCGCGGGACGACGCACCGGAATCGCGTCATCCGTGGACGACGCGGCCAGGATCTGGTCCACCTGGATGACGGCGTGCTTGTGAATCTCTTCTTCCCCTGCCCATTTCGCACCAACGATGTTCAACCATCCCCCCTTTCGGCTGGCGAGGTAAGGGGCGAGCGCTTGTCCTTCAGTCATGAAGCAGGCGCCCGCCACCGTCAGTCCATCGCGGAGAAGGAGCCTGACCCCGCGCGGCTGGGATGGGGTGACGCTCGGCGGTCCAGTGTTTGTAATCGAAGGCACAAGTTTCTCTTCCTGTAATGTTGCGCACGTTCTGTGAAAGCAGTGCAACCGTGTTGCGTCGGCACCACGTCTTTGGAATGCTACGCGCTCCCAATAGAGACGTGCGTTGGTGCGCTGGGTCACCAGAAGATGAGGGCCGCTGTCACTTCCCGCCCCGAGCGCGCGTTCGTGTGATCCCGCTCCGTGATGCAACGCACGTGATGGGATGATCGTTAGCCATGGCCGTCTTCTTGCGACAATGCATCCCCGAACACCCACTCAACGGATTAAGGATGCCATGAGAGTCGCTCGTATTTGCGAGGTAGCACTTCTCTTCGGTGTGACTGCCGTGGTCACAAGTTGCGGGGATCTCAGCCCTCTGAGTCCGCATCTCGCGGCGCGCCAGGCGGCTGCACCGGCACTCGCTCCACTGGCCGACAAAGGGGAGCACGGATTGCAGATCCCGAAGGCAAACCACGACGATGAGGATGGTCAACTCACGGACTTGCTGTCGTGCGACGCGCTCGACGCCGACACGGCGACGATGACCATTGGGGCCGAGGGCGGCAGGATGAGCGTGGGCCCCCACCGGTTCGAAGTTCCGGCGGGCGCCCTGTCCAGCGACGTGACCATTACGGCGATCCTCGTAACGGATGGGGCGCTGGTAAACCACGTCCGATTCGAGCCGCACGGACTTCGTTTCCAGATTCCGGCGACTCTTACGATGCAGTACGACAACTGCAGCGATTCGGACTTGCTGCGTCCGCCCAAGGCGATTGCCTACGTTGACCCGGACCTGCACATCATTTCACGGGTTCCATCGGTCGATCATGCGGACTCGAAGACCGTGGTCGGACGGCTCAGGCACTTCTCTGATTACGCGGTTGCATGGTAGGACGGGCATCAGTCACGGAGCTGGGCCAAGGCGACGCTATCGCCCCGTAACCTGACTCAGCGCTGCTCCGTCCGAACGCATGACCCAGACTTCCATGCGCCCCGTGCGCGTGCTCTGGATCGCCAGGCGTGTCCCGTCCGGGAACCACGCGGGAGCTTCGTCCAGATAAGGCTCGTCGTGCGGCGTAAGCTTCGTGAGTTTTCCGGTGGCGAGTTCGATAATCCACATGTGCCCGGCGCTCATGGTCGAGTCACGGGCGCTGGGCGCACTCGCCTGAAACGCCATCCGTTTGCCGTCGGGCGAGAGCGCGGGGTTCCAAGTCGCTCCAGTGCCATCGGAAATGCGAGCGAGAGCGCGGCGACAAGTCCGAGGCGATTGAACACGAACGTCACAGACCAGAGGGTGCGGTCAAGGGCGGGCGTCAACTTGGCAAGAAGTTATCGGCACACGACGCGTTCGTCTTGAACCAAAGTAGCTTCCACACAAACACCGAACACGCTTGTCCCTTCCCTACAGGACGGCGGCGTTTCACTTTTCCATCTTCGGACCAAGTCCATATCAGAGCCACAGACCTATAATGAAGAGCCTTGCCGCACTCGCGCTCCTGCTGCCGTTCCAGGGTGTTCGCGCCGCATCGCCGGACGGCCCCCAGCCCGACCATGCGGTGGGGGATTCGACGCGCCTGTGGACCCTCGACAACACGGAGCACCTTGCCCTCCACGGTGTGAGTGCCACGGTCGCCGTGTATCGCGGGCGGAAGTCGGTGCGCCTCGTCGAGTCGGCGGGCACCACGCCTATCGATCGTGACCGCGCGGTTGCCTTCATCGACAACGCTGATTTTCGCGATGGAACCATCGAGCTGTGGGTGGCCGGTGCCGTACGGCCGGACGCTGCCGACACATCGGTCCGCGGCTTTGTCGGCGTCGCGTTTCGGGGCACGCCGGAAACGAACCAATACGAGAACTTCTATCTCCGTCCCACAAATGGCCGCTCCAGTGATCAAGTGCGCCGGAATCACGCCGTGCAGTACGAATCGATGCCCGACTATCCGTGGTTCCGACTGCGCCGAGAATCAGCGGGCGGATACGAGGCCTACGTCGACCTTCAGCCCGGCGTCTGGACGAAGATGAAACTCGTGGTGGCGGGGACCCGCGCCCAGCTCTTTGTGAATGACGCCAGCCAGCCCTCCCTGATTGTGAACGACCTCAAGCTGGGGAATACGCACGGATTGATCGGACTCTGGATCGGGCCGGGAACCGAGGCCTATTTCAGCGAATTGCGAGTATCGGGCGGGCCGCCCTCCCTCGGGAGCGCGATGTCTCCGGACATCGCGTCAGCGCGAACTGGCTCCGACGTCAGACTCGACTCGACCACCAAGGTGGAGTTGAGCAATGCTGCCGTACGGCCAGTGGAGTATCGGGGGCGCCATGCCTTGAAGCTCGTCCCGTTGCCAGGCCACGAACGCGCGATGAACGAGCAGATGCAGGCCGTCTTGACCGAGACCGATTTCAAGGACGGAGCAATCGAAATCGACGTCGCCGGCGCCCGGCGCGAGGGTTACTCCACCGCCGAAGACCTGAGCGGTTTCAAGGGAATGATTGGCTTGTCGTTTCGCGTTCAGGGCAACAAGGCCGAACGATTCTATGTTCGGCCGCAGAACGCCCGCTTGGAGAACCAGCTGTTCCGCAACTTTTCGACCCAGTATGAGTCAGTGCCGGACTTCCCATGGGACCTCCTGCGGGAGAAGAGTCCAGCCATGTACGAATCCTATGTGGACCTCGAGCCGGGCGCCTGGACAAGACTCAGGATCGAGGTGTCGGGCACCGAGGCGCGCCTGTACGTCAACGGCGCGACTCAGCCATGTCTGGTTGTAAATGACCTCAAGTCAGGAGTGGGCCGCGGCAAGCTTGCGCTCTGGTCTCGCGTGAGTACTGAGGCCTATTTCTCGAATCTGAAGGTCTACCCGGTGCCCTAGATTTCCCCGCCGATCTCTATCACGATCATATGAAGCGGCTTGTAATCCTTGCGCTCATCCTCTCCGCCTGCACCCGTGCCCCTTCGGATCGCTACGGCTTCGTCGCCCTCCTCGGCCGGGACACCGTCTCCGTGGAGCGCATCGATCGCTACCCCGGCAAGTTGATCAGCGACGAAGTCGATCGCTTTCCGGCCGTTCGCATTCGGCATACCGAACTTCTCCTCGCCTCCGACGGCGCGATCCGTCACCTCGTGATGGACGTACGAACGCCGAACGCAGGCACTTCACGGGAGCGCGCACGCCGTATCACCGCCGACTTTACCAGCGACTCCGTGCTGATCTCCATCCGCGACAGCACCGGTGTGAAGGACACGGCGTTCGCCACTGGCGGCGCGTTGACGGTTCCCCACGTATCGATGATGTACAGTGTGATCGAACTCGAGCTCGCAGCGGCAATCGTGCGCGGAAACGCGGCCGGCATGAAGGCCGGCGACAGCATCGCATTCCGCCAGTTCTATCCGGACCGCGACATCGGTGAAAGCTTCGTTCTGCACAGCGGCTGGATCCGTCCGCTGAAGGCGGGGGAGGTGGAGCTCTGGCACGACTGGCTCGCCGGGATCGGCGACGCAATGCTTGATGCGAAGGGGCACATGCTCAGCTACTCGGGCGAACGATCTACGTACAAAGTGGCAGTCGGCCGGACAGCCGTGTTGCCTGACGTCGAGACGATCGGCGCCAGGTTTGCCGAGACGGAACGCCGCGGCGGCGGTACGAGGCAGCTTAGCGTCCGCGATACCGCTCGCGCCACGTTCGGCGGCGCCGCAATCACCGTCGACTACGCCCGCCCGCTCGCGCGCGGGCGGGTGCTGCTCGGGAACGTCATCACGTACGACGACGTCTGGCGCACCGGCGCGAACGCCGCGACGCAGTTCACTACATCGAAGCCAGTCATGCTCGACGGCCTCGCGTTGGGGGCGGGCACGTACTCACTCTGGACTGTCCCGCACAGGGCCGGCGTCGACCTGATCGTGAACAAGGAATCGGGACAGTGGGGAACAGAATACAACCCCGCACACAACCTCGGGACGGCGCCGCTGGGCACCGAAGAGGTTGGCACCCCTGTCGAGAAGTTCACCATCTCCGTCATTCCATCCGATTCGCGGCACGGGTCGCTGGTGATGGAGTGGGGGACGTTCCGCTGGACGGCACCGATTGCGGTGAGGTGAGGTGAGGCGCGCCCCCGAGCGTCGGCACTCGGCTCACTGCCGGCATCACGAATTCATTGCCGCTCGGTGCCGAATGCCTACCATAGTCGGACCAGAGGGTCGGGCAGCGCCCCTGGCGCCCCGCTGCACCCGCACCTTTATCCTTTATATATAGATGTGCGTCGGACTTGCCGGGAGGTCGCTGCGGAGCGTCATGCCAAGGGGGTGCGGTATCGCAGGCGGAAAGGTGCGGCGGCCTCCGCAAAGGAGCGATTGTCTCCACTGTTGTTCGGCAGCTCAACTTGCCGAGGGGAGACGTGATGGAATGGGCGCCGCCTTTTATCCGGTAATGGAAAATCCACCGCGGGCATCGATGCCACCGCGGTCAACGGTAAGGCGCTCGCCCGCGCCGAGGAGTTTCTGAATCGTCTCGGCGGACAGTTTGGCGACCGTACGTGCATTGCGAGTGGCACTTCAGACACAGGGGACGCAGGTCGTGGCGGCTCTGGTGGACGACTTGGCATCCCTTGAATCCGTACTCGCCCAGGAGAGCGCCAGAGAGATACGGTGGCACCTTGCGGTCGACTACAAGTCCCGGTTCGGTGGGAAACACCCATTGTGAGGATCGTGCAAAGTCCCGTTCGCCGGCATCGCAAGTTCCACGGGAAGTCGTATGATTCTTCGTTGCATCGTGGCGCAATCACGTCTGAAACGTTGCGAGTACTTCAACCGTTCCCGAGTCCGCGTAGATGCCAGTCTTCGTCCTGACGATCAATCGGCGCCGGCACACGGTCGACGCCGATCCCACAATGCCGCTGCTGTGGCTGGTGCGCGATCGGTTGGAACTGTTCGGGACGAAGTTCGGGTGCGGCACCGGCGTATGCGGCGCATGCACAATCCTCGAGGATGACAGGGCCGTGCGGTCCTGCACCATCCCCGTCGCATCCGCCGCAGGAAAGTCGTACACCACCATCGAAGGGCTCTCGCCCGACGGCGGGCATCCGTGCCAGCGCGCATGGCTCGATGAAGACGTCGCGCAGTGCGGTTTCTGCCAGCCGGGCATGATCATGGAAGCAGTCGCTCTGCTCCGGGCGAAACCGCGCCCCACCGACCGGGACATCGACGGCGCGCTCGCGACGCATGTGTGTCGCTGCGGCACCTACGTGAGGATTCGGCGCGCCGTACAACGCGCCGCCGAACACTCTGCCAGATGACGCACACCCGGCGTGACTTTCTGCGCATGAGCGGCATGGCCGCCGGACTGGCGGTCGCGGTGCCGGTGCGGGAATTGCTCGGGGCGCAGACGCCCGCCGCTCTGGAGCCCGAGGCGTACCTTCACGTGGGCACGGATGGTCTCGTCACGATCTGGGTCATCAGGCTGGAGATGGGCCAGGGCGTCCGCACGCTCCTGCCCATGATGATTGCCGAGGAGCTCGAGGCCGACTGGACGAAGATCCGTGTCGAACAGGCTGCGCCGGGGGGCAAGTTCCAGAAGATCCGGCTGCATACGAGTGGCAGCGGCAGCAGTTCCGAGACGTTCATGCGTTTGCGGAGCACAGGGGCAGCAGCTCGCGAAATGCTCGTAGCGGCCGCGGCCACAGAATGGAACGTCGACGCGAGCTCGTGTCGTGCGCAGTCGGGCGCTGTGATTCATGTCGCGACAGGGCGGCGACGCCCGTATGGCACGCTCGCGGCGGCAGCGGCGCTTCTGCCGGTTCCGGCGACTCCGACCCTGAAGG
This sequence comes from Gemmatimonadaceae bacterium, assembly GCA_035544915.1. Taxonomy (GTDB): domain Bacteria; phylum Gemmatimonadota; class Gemmatimonadetes; order Gemmatimonadales; family Gemmatimonadaceae; genus Fen-1231. The sequence goes on from DASZZO010000059.1 coordinate 15,216, forward strand.
ATGCATCGGAGTTCCGCCTTCTCGGAAAGCCGATGCGGAGAATCGACGGGCCCGACATCGCACCGGCAAGGCGCGGTACGGCCTCGATGTGCGCGTACCTGGCATGGTGTTCGCATCCATCGAGCGAGCCCCGACGCTCGGCGGCACCCTGGTTCGCTTCGACGCGACCGCGGCAAAGGAAGTCGCCGGCGTCCGACACGTCATACCGACCACCACGGGGATGCACCCCGGAGTCGCGGTGATTGCCGACGATACATGGTCGGCGCTCCGCGGCCGGGCCGCGCTGACGATCGACTGGGCCCCCGGTCCACAGCGCACGTTCGACTCGGACCGCTTCATCGAGGCGCTGCCGAACGCATTTGAGCAGCGGCAGTTCAAGGTGCGGCACGACGGCGACGCCATCGCCGCACTCGGCGCCGCGTCGCGACGACTCGAGGCGACGTACATCTATCCGTTCCAGGCGCACGCGCCGCTCGAGACCATGAACTGCACAGCCCACGTGCGCGACGGCGAGGCAGACATCTGGGTGCCCACCCAGACCGACGTGCGAACGCTTGAGCAGGCCGCGAAAGTCACGGGCCTGGCTCCCGATCGCATTCACGTGCACTGCGCACTGATGGGCGGTGGCTTCGGGCGACGCCTGTTCGCCGACTTCGTTGCCGAGGCCGCCGAGCTCTCGCAGGCGGTGCGCGCGCCGGTGCAGCTTCTCTGGACTCGCCCGGACGACATGCGTCACGGCTACTTTCAGCCCGCGACAGCGGAGCGGTTCACGGCGGGCCTGGACGCCGACGGCGCCCTCCAGGCGATTGTACACAAGACTACGGCTTCGAGCCTCACGATCTACGAGGTACACAGCGGCCGCAACCTGTGGTCGGGTCCGCCGCGGGCAGCCAAGCCAGACGATGTCTATGAACGCGATGAGAGCCCGTGGGGCGCATTCGACAATCCCTACGCCATCCCGAATCTGCGCGTCGACTGCGCGGACGTGACGAGCCCGGTGCCAACGGGTCCGTGGCGAGCCGTCGAGTATCCCTCCACGGTCTTCGGCCGTGAATCGTTCCTCGACGAACTGGCGCACATGCTGTCGAGGGATCCCATCGCGTTGCGGCTCGCACTGCTTCCGCGAGGCGTGAGACGCTTGGGTTCCCATGATGTGGACCGCGCACGCCTCGCGCGCGTGCTCGAGGCGGTTGGCGACCGGTCGGGATGGAATGCCCCGCTGCGGAGCAGCGAGCGCCGAATGGTGGGCCGCGGGGTTGCCGCGAATGTGTACCACGGGAGGAGCTATATCGCGATGGTGGCGGAGGTCTCCGTCGCGCGCGACCTGTCGGACATCCGGGTGGACCGCATCGTGACCGTCGTTGACTGCGGCGTTGCGCTGAATCCACTCGGTGTGGACGGGCAGACCGAGAGTGGTATCACCTGGGGACTCTCAGCGACGCTGCTCGGCAAGATGGATTTCCGCGGCGGCGCTCCCGTGCAGAGTTCGTTCGCCGATTTCCATGTCATGCGCATGGACCGCATGCCGAGACTCGACACAGTGATCCTCGACAGTGGCGCGGCGCCTGGCGGGTTTGGGGAGCATTCCGTTCCGACGGTGGCGCCGGCGGTGGCAAATGCTCTGTTTGCGGCCACGGGCAAACGGCTCCGTGCCCTTCCGCTCACGGCGGAAAAGCTCCTCCGCGCCTGATCATGACGTTGCGCACGAACGCCAAACCCATGATCTGCCGCGCAACAGGCAGATTGAGTGTCCGGCACGCCCTCGTGCTGGCACTCGTCGCGTGCGCCGGACAGCGCGCGCCGGCACGCAGTCCGCTGCCTTCGCAACCCCTGCTTTTGGAACCCGGCGTTGTCTCCACCGCCCTCCCCGAGTTTGCGATCACCATCGCGCCCGACGGTCGTGAGATGTACTTCGGCCGCGCGTCGGCCGACCGGTCAGCGCTCACGATCATGATGACGGAGAAGACGCCGGCAGGCTGGTCGGCGCCGAGGGTGGCGCCGTTCTCCGGCGCGTATCGTGATGTCGACCCGTTCATCAGTCCCGACGGCCGTCGCCTGTACTTCAGCTCCGACCGTCCCCGCGCCACAAGCCGCGTGCGGACGCTGAGTACGTGGTACGTCGAGCGAACGTCCGCCGGCTGGGGCGCGCCGATCGACGCGGGCCAACCACTCAACTCGGACTCGCTAAGCGTATTCGTTTCCCAGTCAAGAAGCGGCACGCTGCTGTTCAGCTCCCGCCGCGACGGCCACATGCGTGTGTACGCATCGAAGCAGGAGGGGGCGCGCTGGGGAGTTCCAGTGCCCGTTAGCTTTGGCTCGATCGCCGAGGGGGTGAGCAACGCCGTGATCAGCCCGAGCGGGCGGTTCGTCGTGCTGGTGCTGGATGTGCCGAATCGGCGCTCCGACCTCTTTGTCTCCTGCCGTGCCGGCGCCGGCTGGTCCGAACCCAGGCCGTTGCGCGAGGGAGTAAACTCGCGCTATGCAGACTTCGCTCCCGCGATTGATCCTGAAGAGACGTTGCTCTATTTCACCTCGGAGCGCCCGGGTATCGTCGCGGCGCGAGCCGATTCAGTCCGGCCGCCGGGGGACATTTATCAGATCTCTCTGCGTGCGGCGGGGGTCAGCTGCTGACGCTACGCCGTGCTCACCGTCAGTTGTCCTCGATTAGCCGTATTTCGATTCGCTCGCCAAGCGGCAGCGCCGGGCCCGTGCGCGCTACGCGTTTGGCGTCGTCGTAGCTATCGGCCCTGATTATATAGAAGCCACCCAGACGGTCACCCGAGCGCGTATATGCGAGCGTATCGCTCGCGCGAGCGCTGCCCAGCAGGCGCCCCGGATCGTCGGAGAGTTTTTCCGCCAAAACCAGCCGTCCATCGCTCCGCAGACGGTCCGCCCACGCGCGATGTACGGCGACGACCCGCCGCACCTCCTCCGCCGTGGACTGCAGGCCGGACGGCGCAGGGTCGAGAAGGAGCAGCATGAACCGTGGGCGCGTGTCCATTGCGGTGCTGATTGTCGTCTCGGCCCCCCGCGCTCGCGCGGGCGAGGAGCGCATCACGGCAAACGTGATCAGCGCTCCGGCGGCAGCGGCCGCCCCCCCAGCGAGGAAACGGGTCCATCGAGGGTTCATACGCGGTGTTCTCCTGACGCGTGCTGTTTCGTGAATGCCTGGCGGGGGCGTCTCGATGCCGAGGCCCGTAGTATCGCGCGCGGCCGCGAGAAGGGTCTCGCGCATCGCCGATATCACCTGCGGATCGGGGGGAGCCATCTGGAGTGCGCGCACACGGCTGATCAACTCTTTCATTGCTCGCCGTTCTGAGCGGCACGACGGGCAACTCTCGAAGTGGTCCGGGGTCGAGGCCGTACGCTCGCCGCTGCCGAGCAACTCGTCGAGAAGGGTCTCGCACGCCTGTTCACACGTCATTTCGTTGTTCCTCGAGTTTTTCTACCAGTGAGCGGAGTTTTCTGAGAGCGCGATGTGCGCGCACGCGCACAGCACCCTCGGTTGCCCCCACCACTGACGCGATCTGCCGGTAGGTGAGGCCGTCGCAGCAGGCCATCAACAGAACATCGCGTGCGTCCGGCGCGAGGCGCGAAAGGGCCGCATCGAGCGTCGCCTCGCGACTGGAGGTGTCGTGACGCCCATCGGGCGCCACGACGGAGTCGGGCTCGATCAGGGCCTCCTCCCGCGACGACTGCACGCGACGCCGCTCGTCGATGCATGCGTTGTGCGCGATACGATACAGCCAGGTGCGAAAGCTCGAATCGCCGCGAAAACTCTCCTTGAAGCGAAGGACACGAAGAAAGACTTCCTGCACCAGGTCACTTGCCGTGTGGTCGTCGCCGCAGAGCCGCGTGCAGAGCGCATATATGGACGCGTGATGGCGATCGAAGAGGGGCCCCAACGCGTCCGCGTCGCCCGCGGCGACGCGGCCCATGAGCATCTCGTCGGTCGGCATCGAGGGCGAACGATTCACCACAGGCATTAGACGCGGGAGGGGTGGCGGAATGTTACAGCTGTCGGGCGCGGCCGGCGGGAGTGGGTGTGGCCCGACTCGAAGCCGGCCACTCTGTAACGAACCGTCCTGGCCGCGCGGTCTAAGAGACAATCCTGGCAAGCAACGAAATCGTCCGGGAACCCGCGAGGCACAGGGAGTTGTCCGATGATCAGACAGCGTGTCATGGAGTTCGCCGCGCGCCAAATCTTGGCCTCATGCACGGTGTTGCCGCTGCTAGGCGCGCAAGCCGCGCCGGTGCCCGGGTATCCCGTGGCGCCCCGCCCCTTGCCGGAAGCAGAGGAGATCGCGCTCGCCATGAGCGCCGCGCCTACCGAGATTTCGTCAAGGGCGGATGTCTACGTTTTGCGTGCCACTGGCTTTGTCAGAGTCCGGACTGGTACAAACGGCTGTGCGTGCCTGGTTGGCCGCGATCTCCACCAGGGAAGCCGCTATCCGATCTGCTTCGACCAGGAAGGTACGCGCACGATAATGATGCGTGAGATGAAGGAGGGGGCGCTGCGAGCGACGGGAATGTCCGAGGCTGCCGTAGTGCGCGCCGTCGACGCGGCGTTCACTAGTGGCGAGCTTCGCCGCCCCTTGAGGCCGGCTATGGCATACATGATGTCGCCCCGACAAGTGCTCTTCTCTTCACCGTTCGCCGATGGATTCCTTGTGGGCGCGTGGTCACCACATGTGATGATCACGCTCGAAGGCGCGAGACCGGAGCAGTTTGGTCTTGCTCGTGACTCCAAGGTCGACGTGATCTCGATGGACCACCAAGGTGAACGGTTCGCGGAACTCGTCGTGAAGGTCCCGAAATGGTCTGATGGAACGCCAGTCGCAGCGGCGCGGCCGTAGATAATTGCCCCCTGGGCGGCCCCAGATCGCTTCGATGTTTGGTTCATTCAAGACGTTCTCTGTTTTTCTGGTAGAGTATCCCCCATGACATCCGCTCCATTGAACCGGGCCTGCTTCCAGCTTTCCATCATTGTGATGTCGCTGGTCTCCGCGCACACGCTTCGCGCGCAGGGCCTCACCTTCCTTAACCTCAATCCGTCCTGGTCGCCCGACGGGCGACAGCTCGTGTTTGAGAGCGAACGCAACGGGTTCTCGTCGCTGTATGTCGTCAATGCCGACGGAACCGGCTTGCGCCGACTGACGCGGAACGACGCAGACGACACGCACCCCGTCTGGTCGCCGGACGGGGCGACGATCTTGTTCGACTCCGATCGCGACGGCATGTGGAACCTCTACGCGATTCATCCCGACGGAACGAACGAACACCGGCTCACGTTTCCGGAGGCCGCAACATCGCCCGCCTTCGCGCGGCACCCATCGTGGGCGCCTGATGGGCGGCGCATTGCCTTCGACTCCGACCGCGACGGCGACGAAGAGATCTACGTCATGAACGCCGACGGATCGGGAGCCACGCGCTTGACGAACGCCCCGGGTCGCGACACGCACGCCTCCTGGTCGCCCGACGGCCGGCAGCTCATTTTTGGCTCCTATCGGGGCGCCTCGGCGGGCGATATCTGGATCATGAACGCCGACGGCAGCGACCAGCGCGCGCTGCTCCGGCACCCGGCCAACGAGGGCGGCGCGAAGATCTCGCCCGACGGGCGCACCGTGATCTTTTTTTCGGAGCGTGGCAGACATCCGCAACTGTTCGCGATGAGCATCGACGGCACGAACGTTCACCCACTTACCGCTGACAGCAGCACGAGCTTCGAATCGGCGTGGTCACCGGACGGTCGGCGGATTGCGTTCTACTCAAACCGGACCGGACGGTTTGAGCTGTACCTCATGAATTCCGACGGATCCGACCAGCGGCAGATCACCACGACGACCTACGCCAACGCCTTCCCGCAATGGTCGCCGGACAACCGAACCATCGTCTTCAGCTCGACGCGCGATGGGGATTGGGAGATCTACGTGATGCGTGCTGATGGCGGCGGTGCCCGGCGCCTCACGTTCAGCCCGGGCCGTGACGCACACCCATCGTTCCTGCCCTCCGGCGCGCGTATCGTGTTTCAGTCTCCGCGGACCCATCAGGACGAACGCAACGTCGACCTGTTCACCATGGACTCGAGCGGGCGAGCGCAGCGTCGTTTACTCCACGCGCCAGGCTTCAATGGCGTCCCGGTCCCGTCGCCTGACGGGCGCCTCATCGCGTTTCAGCGGGGCGCTTTCGATAGCGCCAAGAACGATTTCCACTGGGAGCTGTACCTGATCGACACACTCGGCCAGAACCAACGCCAGCTCACAAACAATGGGTGGAGCAGCCAGGTCCCGAGCTGGCGCCCCGGCGGCGGCGAGTTCGTCTTCCACGCAAATCCGGCGGGCCGCGATCAGCTCTTCGTCATGGATATCGAGACTCGCCGCGTTCGGCCGCTCATCACGAGCAACAGCAACGATCTTTCGCCCTCCGTATCACCTGACGGGCATCTCGTTGCGTTCACCTCTGACCGTGACGGCGCCCGGGATCTGTACGTATGGAATGCCGAGTCCGGCGCCGTATCCCGTGTGACCAGCGGTGTGCAGCTGTTCAGCCAGCCAAGCTGGTCGCGCGACGGCCTGCGCATCCTGTTTTCGGCCTCCATTGCGGGAATCGACGAGGTGTACGTAGTCCGCCGCGATGGATCGGCATTCACCAAGCTGACTCGTGGCACTGACGGCATCCGCTGAACTGCATCCAGCGGGAGGGACGATTTCGACGAACGGGAGGTCCTCAACGGACCACTTGGTGCGCTCCCACGCGGTGTCAGATTTCCCTTGGTCCCGTAACCAGAGGTCATTAGGTCCCATGCCCCCCGCTCTATTCGGTGCGATCGTCCTGCTCGTCGGGATCCCGGCCTTCGCCCGCCCACAGAGTGCTCCTACCTGCGCCGGCGCTCCGAGTGTGGCGGAACCGTTTGCCTCGTCGCTGGCGGACTCTGGTCGAGTGTACGGCGGCGCGTTCACGCCGGATGGCGCCACATTGTACTACTTCTGGAAGACATCGTCTGACGTCCGCTCCGAGGACTATCGCATCATGCGCGCTCGGCGCGAGAACTCATGGCGCTCGCCGCAGTTCGTCGATCTCGGTGGTCGGTACTCGGACATGTATCCCGTTATTACCGCCGACGGAAGGCAGATAGTCTTCTCGTCGTATCGGCCCGCCCCCGGGGACACTGCCACCAAGCCGAATGCGTCACTCTGGATGAGTCGACTTGAGGGCGACAGCTTCTCCAGTCCGGAGTTCCTCAGACTCGCCAACCTCCTTGGGTCATACCATTCACAGACGGCCATCACGGCCGATGGCCGTCTGCAGTTCCGGCGCACCACCGCCGACTGGAAGAGCACCGAGGATCTGGTGGCGAGATGGAACGGAGTTTCGTTCGATCGTCCGACAATCGTTCCAGAAGTTGCCCGCTTCCGCGGCTGGAACTCGAGCATGTACGTGTGGGGTGGGCGTCCGGGACCCGCTGATGGGATCGCACTGTTGGAGGTCTCGAAGCTCGACTCGGCGACGAGGCGGCGTGGGCCGAGCGAACTCTGGGTGACGTTGCGTTCAGGAAACGCGTGGTCCGAGCCTCGCCCTCTCGAGGCAGGTGTGAACGACCCGCATGCGTTCAATAACTTTGCATTCTTCTCGCCCGACGGTTGTGAGCTTTTTTTCGTTCGTGGCTTCTCCCGATTTTATCACGTCGCCACGCAGGCAGCGATCGGAGCGCACCGGTAGGCTGTCGGGTCCGGCGTGGATCCGCCGGCAGTCGCGGGCTGCCGCCGAATCTCACCAGGATAACCCCGCGCTACTGGCGCGTGTCCGAGCTATGCGAGTGCACGATTCTCCATCCCCCCGATCCGCGATCAGGGAATTATGACGCCATTCTCGACGTGGACGAAATGCGCTGTATCGCCATACAGTGAGAGAACGGCGTTCGTCTCGCGATCCCGAAGCAGTCGTCCCATGCGGCCCGCGAACGCGGGTAGGCTGTCGCCGAGCGGGCCGTCGACCCGGGCGGCTGGGCGCGGCGGCTCGGCGGTCTGCCCGCACGCCGGGGTCGCGAGCAGGCCGATCGAGAGCACAATCAGACCGAGTCGCAACGTGCGCTCCATGTTCGGGTTGTGCCAGATCTCGAGCATCGTGAGGTCAGGGCCGGACTTCGATCTTCCCTTTCGTCACGGGGTGCGTGCGCGCATTGCCGGCCGGCCACGGCCGCTGCACGCAGTAGGCCGCCGACGACGGAAACGCGCCGACGAATCCCAGAAAAGTCGACCGGTCCACCGCGCCTTGAGCGTCGGGGGCGTCCAGAACGCGGAACCAGACATCTTGACCCGGCGCGGTGATCGGGTCGATGTAGTCGGGACTGGTGGATCGGTTCTCCTCCACCACACCACCGATCCAGGCTCGGCCGTTGATGGGATCGACGGCGAGGCAAGTCACCCGTCCGCTGATGTCCATCGTACCGTTGGCAAACCGCGTCGATTGCCGGAACTCGCCGTCCGCCCTGCCCCCCTCTTGCGACTCGGCTTCGAATTCGAACTTGACGTCCCACGTTCCGGCGAGGAGATAATGACCCTTTCCCCGCGCGGCGTACCTGACTTCTTCGTCTCTGTCGTCATGACGCGAGGAAAGCGCCGCGGCCGCGCCAGGCCGTACGGCTCGATTCGCCGCGCTCGATGGTTGTACAGGAGACTCGCACGCAACCAGAACAAGCAGCGCGCAGATGAGAGTTGATCGGACGGGAACTCGCACAGGTCACTCCGTGTTGTAAGGGACGCGCCATATTCCGGTCCGCGTCGCGTGAATGCGCTTGCGACCGAGTTGAACGAGAGCCCAATTTGCCGACGGAGTGGCGCTGCGGTCTTGAACGAACTTGCTCGCGCTTGAACTCGCTTGCGCGACCCCACCCTAGGAGCGCCCGGGATGAATGCTCGCACAGCACGCCACGTGCCGGTCACACTCGGAAGCCCGGAGTTCCGCTCCGTAGACACGCGCAGCGGCGTGGTTACGCATGCGTGGTTTCCGCCGGGCACAGCGCTACCGCCGCACACGCACGACCGGCCGATCGTCGCGGTGATGCTGGAGGGCGGCTTCCGCACCTCAATCGCCCGGCGTGAGCTGGAATGCTCGGCGCGCTGTTTCTGGACGGAACCACTAGGGGAACGCCACGCGAACACTGCTGGGGCCGAAGGTG
>DASZZO010000060.1:0-4382 GCA_035544915.1 Gemmatimonadaceae bacterium
CGGCGGGGTTCAATCGAACCATGCGCGAGCCACGGCGGCCACAGCGGCGAAGCTCGGGCTCCATTGCGTGCTCATTGCCAATGGCGCAAAGCCAGCGACACCTCGCGCGAACGCATTACTGGACGAGCTGCTGGGTGCTGAAATCGAATATATCCCATCTCGCAATGAGCGCGACCGCGCAATGCAAGGCGCACTTCATCGCCTCACGGGGGAGGGCCGGAAACCGTACGCAATACCGCTCGGCGCGTCCACGCCGCTCGGAGCGCTCGCCTTCGCACGAGCCGTGGGCGAGCTCCTGGCGCAGACCGAACCGCCCGACGTGATCATACACGCCACGTCGAGCGCCGGAACGCAAGCCGGACTCGTCGCCGGGTGCGCATTGAACGGCCTGGGAACCAGAGTCATGGGGGTGAGTGCGGACGATCCAGCGGATGAGATCGCGCGGAAAGTCCGGGAACTGGTCGCGGGAGTCGCCACGCTGCTGGGCGTGTGTGGCAATGTACTGACCGACACACCCGTGTCCGTCGACGCGGAATTCGTGGGCGCCGGATATGGCATTCCGACCCCAGCATCACTCGAGGCCCAGAGGCTCGCCGCGCGGACCGAGGCGCTCTTTGTCGACAACACGTATACGGCGAAGGCCCTCGCGGCCTTGATTGCGTACGTCCGCGCAGGCCGCTTTCGAGGCCGTGAAACCGTCCTCTTCTGGCACACCGGCGGCCAGGTCGGAATCTTCGCCTGACCCGATGACCTCGCTCCCCCAGGCCGCGTGCGCGGGCCTTCCACCATGATCGCAAGCTTGGCCCTCGCGCTCTTGCAGGCGACCCTCCCGGCATCTGCGTGCCCAGACAGTGACGGTGTGGCGATGAGCTATGCCCTCGGGTGCATGGCGTTGATTCCTGCTCCCAATCTGCCTTTGGCGCGCGGAGTCATCGACCTGCGCCCCGTGCACACTCCGTTCGGAGTCGCGGTGACTGTTGATGGCCGGCCGCGGCAGCACATGCGCGCCACGATCACGGGCCTGCCAGACCCACGTTCCCTCGGGCCCTACCACGCGTACGTGGCGTGGGCCTACACACTCTCGATTGATAGTGGAGTGAAACTCGGACCTGTCACGAACGGTCGCATGGAACTGGGTGAGCTGGACCGGTTGCAGTTCCGCATACTGATCAGTGCCGAACGGTCGGCCGCCGTGTCGCGGCGAAGCGGAGTGCTCGTGCTTCGCGGAACGTCACCCAGCGCGCGACTTCTCGCCCATCGCGACTTCCTGCGACCGCTGGGAGGGACCACCGCATTCGACTCGGCACGTGGTACGGCCGCGGGCATGGCCGCGATGCATGGATCGTCGATGGGCGCGGTTGCGGAGGCGAGACCTGGAGCAGCAAATGACCGACCGCGAATCTGGTCGATGCCGCCGATGCCCGACTGGATGCCGGTCATGCCGGGCATGGCCGGATTGGTACCCAGCGTCGCACCGTTTCTACCGGCACGGGCTGTGCGCGGCGCGGTATTTCCGGCGTTACAAGCGCGGTTGAACGTGCATCTCGAGGACGGCGACACCCTCGCCCTCGAGGCTGGGCTGGTTCGGCGCACGGTCGCCGGACGCACGTTTACGGCCTACGCCTTTAATGGGCAGCTTCCGGGACCGCTGATCGACGTCAAGCAGGGCGCTGCAATCGTGGTCCGATTCCGCAATTCAATCGACCAGCCGAGTTCAGTGCACTGGCACGGGGTGCGCCTCGACAGTCACTCCGATGGTACGGTAGGCATCACGCAGCGCCCTGTGCTGCCGGGAGAATCGTACACATACACCGTGCACTTCCCCGACGCGGGCATTTACTGGTATCACCCCCATGTGCGCGAGGACATCCAGCAGAACCTCGGGCTCTATGGCAATCTGGTGGTTCGCTCCGCGTCGCCGGGCTACTACAACCCGGTGAACCGCGAAGAATTTCTCGCTCTGGATGATCTGCTCCTCGGCACCGACGGCCCCGCGGCCTACGGGGACAGCGACCCTGTCCACACGCTGATGGGCCGGTGGGGCAACGTGCTGCTGGTCAACGGCGAACCGCGGCGCCCGCTGTCTGTTAACCGAGGCGAGATCGTCCGGTTCTACCTCACCAACGTATCAAGCGCCCGCATCTATAATGTCTCCTTCGGTGGCATGCGGATCAAAGCCGTCGGGAGCGACGCCGGAAAGTTCGAACGAGAGGAGTGGGTCCGGAGTGTGGTCATTGCCCCCGCCGAGCGGTACATCGTGGAAGTCGCATTTCCGCGAACTGGGACTGTAGCGCTGGTGAACCGGGTTCAGGCGCTCGATCACATGATCGGATCGTACGCGCAGGAGACTGATACGCTCGCAATCATCCACGTCGGGCTGAAACCGGCGACACCCAGTTACGCCGAGGCCTTCAACACACTGCGGCGCAACGCCGATGTCGCGGCCGACCTTGCACCATTGCGCAAGTATTTCGACAAGCCAGTCGACCGCGAACTCGTGCTCACGATTCGCACTCAGGCGCTGCGGCCGCAGGTGTCGGCCATGCTCCTCGGCATCAATGCGGCAGTGGAATGGAATGACGGAATGCCGATGGCCAACTGGGTGACCACTGGCCGCGAGGCCAGGTGGGTAATTCGCGATCCTGCATCGGGAAAGGAGAATATGGAGGTGGACTGGCGCTTTCGTGCGGGGGAGATGGTGAAGGTGCGGTTGTTCAATGATCCCGCGTCGAGTCACGCCATGAATCATCCGATCCACCTGCATGGGCAGCGCTTTCTCGTCCTGAGCCGCGATGGAGTCTCCAACGAGAATCTCGTTTGGAAGGACACGGCAATCATCGCAGCCAGTGAGACGGTCGATCTGCTGGTAGACATGTCGAATCCCGGTCGATGGATGCTGCATTGCCACATCGCCGAGCACTTGAGCGGCGGAATGATGACCACGTTCACCGTCGAACCGCCATGAGATCATTGTCTGAGTCCGGCTGTTTGATTCATGTTCAGGACACGTCGGTCTATTCTCGCCGCCACAGAACCCTCGCGCAGGAGCTTATCCGCATGCGTCGCCTGACCTGTCTTGCCGCCGCCAGCTTCCTTGCGGCCGCCATGCTCGAAGCGCAGGCGCGCGACCTTGTGCCAGCCGTTCGCGCCTATGTGAGCGTCGACGCACCTGCCGTCGCGCTAACGCATGCGCGCCTTGTGGACGGCACGGGAGCGCCCGTGAGGGATGACCAGACTATCGTCATGCGCGGTGAACGGATCGTCGCCGTCGGGACCACCGGGCAGGTTTCCGTGCCGTCCGACGCGCGCACGATCGATCTCACAGGCAAGACCGTCATTCCGGGACTCATCGGGCTCCACGATCACATGTACTACGGCGGGATGCGCTTCATGGGCATGAGCTATCCTCGCCTCTTTCTCTCTGCCGGAGTGACGACCATCCGCACAACGGGAAGCGTGGATGCGTACCAGGAGCTCAATCTCAAACGGCGAATCGATTCCCTCCAGCTTGTCGGACCGACCATCGTCGTGACCGGTCCGTACCTGCAGGGATTCGGACCGGGCCCCAACACGATGCATCCACTCACCGGCCCCGAAGACGCGCGTCGTATGGTACGCTACTGGGCCGAGGAGGGCGTCACCTGGTTCAAGGCCTACACGCAAATCTCTCGCGCCGACCTCGGCGCGGCGATCGATGAGGCGCACAAACATGGAGTGAAGGTGACCGCGCACCTCTGCTCGGTGGGGTTCCGCGAGGCCGTGGCCCTCGGAATCGACCAGCTCGAGCATGGATTGCTCACCAACGCCGAGTACTTCACCGGCAAGCAGCCCGATGTATGCCCCACCGTCGGCGATTCGGCGCTCTACTTCAACCTCGATGTCCACAGCGCCGATGTGCAGCGGACCTTCCAGGAAATGATAAAGCATCACGTGGCGATGACCTCCACACTTGACGTGTTCGAGCTTTCGTCGCCGAGCCGCGTGCCCTTCGACCAGCGGGTGCTGGACGCACTCTATCCGGAAGCGTCGCAACAGATCGCCACCTATTATGCGAATGGCAAGACAGCCAACGACGCGGTGGCCCGCGCGACGTTCAAGAAGGCGATGGAGTTCGACCGCGCGTTCGTGCAGGCGGGCGGACTGCTCGGCGCAGGATCCGATCCGTGCTGCGTGAGTTCGATCGCGGGCTACGGTGACCAGCGAAACTTCGAACTGCTCGTTGAAGCAGGATTCACGCCTGAACAGGCGATCCAGATCATGACGTCGAACGGAGCGAAGATTCTCGGCTTCGACAAGACGGTCGGCACCATCCAGTCGGGGATGCAAGCGGACCTCGTGGTCCTCGCGGGTGATCCGGTCCGCACGCCGTCTGACATCCGCAA
>DASZZO010000061.1:0-7900 GCA_035544915.1 Gemmatimonadaceae bacterium
GTAACATCAGGTTCATGAGTCCCTTGTCCGGAGGATCCGATGGCTCCGCTCGGTAATGATTTGCCAACAACACGGCGCGAGTTCCTGGCCGCGGCCGTACTGCTCGCCGGCGGGCCCCTATTGGTGGCTCTCCGGCGCGCGGGCGCGGGAGCGGAAACGGAAGGACCTGCGGGGACCATGGCGCATTCGGAGGACGTGATGATCGTCGAGTTCTCCGACACGGGTGCGCGACAGCGAACAGTGCGCGTGCCGAAGGTGGTGAAGCCGGAAAGTGAATGGCGCCGGCAGCTGTCGCCGTTGGCATTTCAGGTCGCGCGGCGTGGCGATACGGAGCGTCCGTTCTCGGGGGCGTACTGGGACCTGCATGAGAAGGGAATCTTCCGGTGCGTCTGTTGCGAAACCGCGCTCTTCGGCTCGGCCGCGAAGTTCGATTCCGGTACGGGCTGGCCGAGCTTCTGGCAGCCGATCGCAAAGGAGAATGTCGTGACGCATCCCTCGCGGAGTGCCCGCGGCATCGAGAGCGAACTGACCTGTCCCCGCTGCGACGCCCACTTGGGCGACGTATTCGACGACGGACCTCCGCCGACGGGGCTGCGCTATTGCATCGACTCGGTTTCGCTGCGGTTCGTGAAGTTCGTCTGACCTAGCGCCGGCCCGGCGCGCCGTCGGGCGCGCCCGGCGCACGCTGCTTCGAAATCATCTTCAGGTCCGGCATGTGCACAATGAGGCCGCCCGCCGCAGTCGTCTGCGACCAGCCGGCGACGAGGTGGTCGTTGTACCGGTTGGGATCGTAGTCGAATGGATTGCTCGGATCGTTGTCCACGATCTCAAGGTCTGTCTTTGCCATGGTCAGCTTGCCGAACCGCAGTGTGCTTCCGTGGAAGTACATGAAGTTGGGCGCTTTCGAACTCGGCCGATGCATGGGTACCGTCTCCGGGCCGGCCACGGGGCCGAAGGTCTGCACGAGCCTTCCGTCCGCAATTCCGATGGCGGTCAGACGTCCGCGCATGGCGGGCGGCGGAAGCATCGCCGCGGGATCGAGAATGAAGTCATTCTGGTCGATGCGCGCGCCGTGACCCGGCTGGAGCTTGATCAGGCCGCCGATCCGCACGCCGAAAAACTTCATCAGGCCCGCGGTATTCATGCCCATCACCTTCATGGCGGTGGGATGCAGGCGGATCTCCCCTTCCGGCGTCAGGGCAATCGTCGCGCGGATCCGGAATGGCATATCGACCACCTTGTGCATCACGCCGGTCTGCACCATCTGGTCGCCCTCAATGCTCACATGGAGATTCTTGAGCGGCGACCCGCTATATCCGAAGACGTGCCGGTTCAGCAGAATGGTCAGACTCACAGTATCAATCGATATCTCCGCCGCGCGAATGCCCAAGATGAACGAGAGTTTGTCGTCAAGGGCCGGGGGCTCGGCATTTCGCGTCGGAATCAGCTCCCCGCGCAGACGCCTGATCCGGAGGACGACGTCGCTGTCAATGTGGAAGTCCACGTTCTGCATTTCGGCACCGACGGCGCGCGAGTTCTCCGCGGAGGTTCCGGGCGCCGCCTTGGCCGGAGCTGACGCGGCAGGTGGACCCTTGCGCGGTGCGGCGGGGACCTGCCGCAGCGAAGCCGGCACCGTAAACATCGCCGAGAAGAGCAGGACGGCAGTATGACCTCGGTTCATCATTGAGGCTTAGACGCCGGGATCCACGCAGTAGTTCCCCCCTCCAAAAAACAATTGGCCACGGGTCCACGCAGGTGAACGCGGTAGAACGGACCCGCGATGACCCGCGTAAACCCGCGGCAACGGGGTAATCGGACGAAACTGATTTCTGACGAAATGGTTACTGTTTGGCCGGCTCCATTTTCCAGAACGCGATTCCGCCGGCCTGCTGCCCGACGTCCACCGTTCCCACCTTGGCAAGCGCGCGCAGGTCGTAGACGTCCACTTTGCCCGGCGCGGCGCCTACACCTTCGCTGCTCACGAATGCGTACCGCGAATCGGGTGACACCGCCACACCGTTCGCGATGGTGCTGGAGTTCTTGAGTTGTGCCAGGCTCGCGCCAGTGGCCAGATCAAAGACTTCGAACATTGCGCCCTTCTTGAGCGTGGCGAGCAACAGCTTTCCGTCTGGTGTGACGCCGAGGTTGTAGGGACCACTGCCGCTCTTGAACCGGCGGCTGATGGTCCACGTGGCAACGTCCACTTCGAGGATTTCGTCCAGCTTGTTGCACGCGACAAAAACCTTGCTACCGTCCGCTGAGGGCTGCGCCCACGTAGGCGAGCAGCTTTGTGGCGCCATCTCGTGTCTTGCGCCGCCCATCGCGAGGTAACCCACCTGGGCCGGGTCGGCAGTCTGGCCCTTGGAGACCTTCTTGGCACCATCGATCCACATCGACAGCATGTGCGCCTCGTCCTCAACGGGAATGGGCCCCTCCTTTCCCTTGGCGACTGACAGGCGGCGCGAAACCCTGAATACTCGCGCATCGATCTCGACAAGTTCGTCGTCCATCATGCAGCCGGAGTACTGAAATCGTCCGCTTGGATCGAGGCGGCTGCCGTGCGGCATCACGCAAGTCACAATCCGCGCGACTTCCGTCATGCTGGGTGTGTACACCACGGACTGCGACGACGGCACCATGTCGCCGTGCAAGTTGAAGTTCGCCGAAAATGTGTACTTGCCATCGGGGGTCACGTCGAGCGAGGCGGGAAAGTTGCCGAGCAGCAACCCCGGTGCGACGAGCGTGTCGGGGCCGAGTTCATACTTCCAGAGCTTGCCGTCGGGAAACCCATGCCCGGTCGTCATGTAGAGATACTTCCCATCGCGTGATATGATCAGACCGTGAGGGCCCTCCATTTCCGTGGGCAGCTCGCCAATCTCAAACGACTTTTCGACTGCGAATCCATCGGGCCCGAATCGCAGACGGTAGAGCTTGTCGGCGGATTCGGCACCGACGTATACCCAATAGGTGTTGGTGGGCTTCTGCGGAGCGCTCGTTGTGGCGGGCGGCCCGGGCTGCGCGCTGGCTGCGCTGGCGACAACCAAAGAGACGATGGTGGCGTAAAGCCCGGCGAGCGGCTTGCCGCTTCTGCGCGTGAGGTCCATCATCATGGGAGACCAGCCGGGAAAACCGGCGTGCTGAGGACGAGTGCCCGACCGGCGCCGACCGAGCCAGACACCAACCGAAGGGGATACGACAATATGATAGTAGCACGGGCTCTGCGTTTCGTCACGCGGCTGACAGCGAGCGCAGCCGCATCTGGATCCCTGATAGTCGCGCTTCCCGCACAGAATCCTCCACCTCAGCCTCCGTCCGTTCGTGCCGCGCGAAACGCACCGGCAGACGGTCCGGCCGTTGCAAAACTGGTTGCAGAACCCAGCCGGGTTTTCATGAAAGCCGGCGAGACGATTCCGGTGAAGATCACGGCGTACGATGCGCAGGGTGCCGTGATTCCCAACGCCGTGCTCTTCGTGCAGGGCGGCCCCAGGCAGGCGGTGACCTGGGCTGATGGGAAGATGAAGGCGACGCAGGCCGGATCGTTCTCGGCCGTCGCCATGGCCTTTGGGGGGTCCGGAAATCCGCCGGTCACGCTCGAGATTCCCGTGTCGGTTACATGGCCACCGCTCGCGCGTGTGGAAGTGATGCCTGATTCGGGTACCCTCTATGTGGGCGTCACACTTGGCGAACGCGTGCGCGGATTCCACGCGGACAGCAGTGAACGCAAGGGCGTCACGGCCACCTGGAAGAGCTCGAATCCGTCGGTTGCGACCGTCAATCGCTTTGGCGACGTGACGGCAGTCGCGCCAGGCGCGGTGACGATCACGGTCGAGGCTGAAGGGAAGACAGCGCAGCGCCGCTACACTGTGGCCGCGAATCCCGTCTCGTCGATCGACATCGGGATCGCCGAAACCTCGCTCAAGACGGGCGACGTGGTGCATCTCAAGGCCACCGCCAAACGCTCCAACGGGACTCCCGTGGCCGACGCGCCGATCACCTGGAGCTACACGTACGTGCCGGACGATTCGCTCGTGCCCGGCGGCGTGAAGGGAGGCCCGGGCATCATGCAGTTCGGGCGCTTCACGGCGAACTATCCCGGCCGCTTTACGCTGATCGCGCAGTCGGGCAACGTGACTGCCCGCACGGCCGTCTCAGTGGCGCCGCGCGATGTGCGCCAGAAGATCACCATCACGGGCCGCGGCACGATCCACGATACGCACACATCGGACCTCTGGCCCTGGACGGGCAAGGACGGCCGGGACTATTGCCTGGTTGGCACTTGGGGCGGTGATGGGTACGCGCTGGTGTTCGACATCACCGACATGAGCAACATCATCAAGACGGATTCCGTCCAGGTGAACGCCCGGACCATCAATGACGTGACGGTTTCGCCTGACGGACGGTACGGCGTGCTCTCACGCGAAGGGGCATCCGACCGCATCAATGGAGTCGTGATTCTCGATCTTGCGACTCCCGCCCACCCGAAGGTCGCCTCCACGTTCAGCCAGGAACTCACCGGCGGCGTCCACAACCTGTTCGCCACCAACGACAACCTCTTCGCGGTGTCGGCCGGCACGAAGTACGTGATTGTCGACATGAAGGACATCTACCACCCGAAGTACGTGAGCGAATATCGCCATCCCAACGCCCGTCTGCACGACCTGTGGGTGAACGACGGCATCGCGTATTCCGCGCAGGGCGGCGCGGGCACCGTGGTGGTCGATGTGGGGAACGGCAAGTATGGCGGCACCATCGAGAAACCGAAGTTGATTACGGTCTACGAGGTGAACAGCGGACACGAGATCTTCCCGTATTTCCAGAAAAAAACGGGCAAGGTCTACCTGTTCATCGGCGACGAGGAAATGAATCGCTCGAACAAGGTGTGGGGCGGGTCTGGCTATTCGCTCGCGGGCGCGGACGGCAAGCCACCCAAGAACAGCGTCGCACAGACTTCAGGCGGCTACACGCACATCATCGACTTCACCGATCCGATGCATCCGATCCCGGTGGCACGCTATCATCTGGAAGACTACGGCTCCCACGACATCATCGTGCAGGATGACATCCTGTACCAGGCCTACTATGACGGCGGCGTGAGACTGGTTGATGTGTCGGGCGAGTTGATGGGCAACCTGTACGACCAGGGGCGGGAGATTGCGGTGTTCAAGTCGTACGATCCGGACGGCTACACGGCGAACGCGCCGTTCGTGATGAATGCAATGCCATGGAAGGGCAAGGTGCTGTTCACCGACTTCAACTCGGGTCTCTGGGCCGCCAAACTGGAGCCGAAGCCGGTCGTGCCATAGCGACGGCCGCCTGACTCCGCCCTCCCCCGGCCGCGCCAGCGCGCGGGCGGGTGTAGTCGGTCGGTACGCCACCGTGTGCGTGAGGGGGCACAACTACCTCACATGGAGTACTGCCATTTTCACCCGTTTGAACGATACCGTCCCGGGGCGGCAGCTTCCAAATTATCGGAGCCTGAGTGCCACGCGGTCTTAACAAGAAGAAATGGATGTGCTTACCATGACGAATCCGCAAACGGTTCGGGAAGGAGGTCGCGACGGCGTGGCGCCGTTCCGGCAGAAGGAGCGCAGTCTGTTTCCGGCCGTTCTCGCGCCGGACGATGCGACGCTCATCGCCCGAATGGGTATGGGCGACAAGGGAGCGATGGCGCCGTTCTATGCGCGTTGGGAGGCCTCAGTACGCACGGCTCTTTTTCTCAAGGCAACCGACTCCATGAACACCGATGACGTCGTGGAGGACGTATTCTGGCATGCTTGGTGCCAGGCGAAGACGTTCAATCCGGCGCGAGTCACCGCGAAGAAATGGTTGCTCGACATCACGCGGTCGGTGTGCACCGATCGATGCAGGCGGGCGATGCGCGGCGACGACCGCTACGGCGCCTGGTAGCATTCCGACTCGAATGCCCGGTCCATCCCACCAGCCTTCCCACCGAAGGCCCTTCTTCCGGAGCCGCCCATGCTCATGACAATCGTGGTAATCCTCGTGGTGCTCTGGCTGCTCGGCATGGTCACCTCCTACACCATGGGCGGGCTGATTCACATTCTGCTCGTTATCGCCGTCATCGTCGTGCTCGTGCGCGTCATACAGGGTCGCAGACCGCTCTAGCAGACCCGGCCCCCGGAGCAGAAATCAAATGGGCTCGACCAGGATTCTGGCCATTGCGCTGCTTGCGGCCGGCGTGCTCGCGCTGGTATACGGCGGCTTCACGTATACCAAGGACACCGACAAGGCGAGCCTCGGCCCCGTTCAGCTGGTGGTCCAGAACAAGGAGCACGTGAACATCCCCGTGTGGGCGGGCGTGGCTGCGATCGTTGCCGGAGGCGCGCTCCTGCTGACCGCCGGAAAGAAAACCTAGGTTTTTTTGGGAACCCGCAATGCAACATCGCAATCCTTCGGCGGTGCTCGGCGGGATCAGCGTTCTGGCGGGGCTGCTGGCGCTGGCGATCCTGTTCGGGGGCTGACACACCTCTCGCCGGACTTGCCCGCGCTCGCATAGCGGGAAATCGTCACCAGCGCATGAGATTCGCCGGAACCGCGCCCGTCCGGGCGCGCGCTACGTCGCGCGGTTCGAACCAAGTCAGTCGTGTATGATCGGTATCGCTGAACCGCAGCTCGAATCGGGCGCCGCCGCGCGGCGGGTTGATGGGCACCGCGAAATCCACGCGCATCGTGCGCTTGCCGCCGGCAGGGTAGGCACCCAGCAGCGAAAGGCCAACGGAGCCGTGCACTCCCGTCGACGTCCCATAAGGAACGTCGCCGGCCCAGAGTTTGCCGGCATCGGCGAAGGTGGCAATGGCAAAGTCCAGACGCCGCGGAAGTACCCGGATCAGACGGCGCTCTTCGACGCGCGCGATCACGCGCTGGCCGCCGGCGAATCTGGCATCAGGGAAACCAGGCAATCCAGCCTCGGCGTCGCTGAAGGTGAGCTGCAGCGGGAAAGTGAGATGCTGCACCGTCGACGCCTCGAGACTGAGCACCTGCGTGCGAGCATCAGAGGGAGTGGAGTACCAGGCGAAGCGCGCACTGCTGACGAGGCCGTCCCAGCTGTGCGTCTGATGGTTCCCGCGGGCTTCGCCCTGTAGCCGCGCTGCGAAAAAGGACTGCTCGTCGCCGAGGCCGGCGTACAGGTCGCCCGCAAGGAAGAAGTCACTCTCGTTGCGTGACGCCCAGATGCTCGGTCCCGCCATCAGGCCGAACTGCACACCCACGCCCACATCCTGCTGCGCGGTGGGAGCGTCGAACCGGCGCACGGTGACGAAGCGCAGGGCACGCAGGCCGGCGATAGCGACCACGCGCGCCACCGCGAACGCCTGATAGCGCCCGTCAAGTACGCTGTCCGGCGGCGCGTCGATCAGGCCGGTGTCCGAAACAATCTTCGCGCGCGAGCCCACACGCACGTCCTCGCCGAGGAATGCCGCGCCGAGGAGGCCCACCGTGTGGCCGCGGTCCGGATTGCCGATGCGCGTCACCCAGCCGGCATCATACGCAACCCGGCGGGTATAGAGCGAGTGGTCGTCGCCGACGGGCCGCATGACACCGAAGTAGCCACTGCCCTCGTGCGCACCAATATGGAACGCCCGCCGCTGCAGGTCGGTGAGAAACGGCTCCGCCAGCTCGAACGAGAGCGACTCGCCGAGCGTGGCGCGCTCGGCTGCGACGGCGACGTAGTCGGACGCACCGAATGCGCCGTACTGGATGACGCGGGCGCCGAAGCCATTGCGGTACGCGAAGCCACGGTCCGCACTGACGACGGCGCCCAGTCCGAGACCCGAGACGTTCTGCGAGCCGAGGGCGAGCGATGCGATGGTGCCACGGTTGATGCTGCCGGCAATGACTAGTGCGATTTCGTCCACGACATCAACCTGCAACCGAACCCGGC
>DASZZO010000062.1:0-2244 GCA_035544915.1 Gemmatimonadaceae bacterium
GATCGCCTGACGGTCACGCCGGACGCGCGGTCGCGATTTGCAGACGCATTCGAAACGGCGTTCGTCGAGGGGGACGGGGAGGCGGCGGCGATCGCAGCGGAGACCGGCAAACCATTGCTGCGCTTTACCACGCGGTTCGAATGCCCCAACGACGGGCACCGGGCTCCCGCACCGTCACCGCAACTCTTCTCGTTCAACAACCCTCGCGGCGCGTGCCCGACGTGCAATGGTTTTGGGGCGACGCTCGAGTACGACCTCGCGCTGATCGTCCCCTATCCCGAGCGGACCCTCCAGGAGGGGGCAATCCATCCCTGGACGATGCCGCGTTACGACAACAAGCGCCGCGCGCTCGCCGAGTTCGCCCGGCGCGAGGGGATCCAGATGAACCGCGCCTGGCGCGACCTCACCAGCCCGCAACAGGAGAAAGTGCTCCGCGGCAAGGCGAAGGGCTTTGTCGGCATCCTGCCGCATCTCGTCTCGCTCGAGCCGAAGAAATACAAGCAATACATTCGTGTTTTTCTGCGCCAGTACCAGACCGCGCAGACATGCCGCACCTGCGGTGGCACCAAGCTGCAGGCGGACGCACTCAACGTGAAAGTCGGCGGGCGGAGCGTCGCAGAGGTAGCGGCGATGCCCGTGGACCTGATGCGGGCCTGGCTCGATACCCTGCGCCTGACGACCCACGATACGGAGGTCGCGGCGCACATCCTTCGTGAGGCCCGCGACCGGGTCCGCTTTCTTTGCGACGTGGGCCTCACGTACCTCACGCTCGACCGGGCCACCCGGACGCTGTCCGGTGGTGAGGCGCAGCGCATCGGCCTGTCGAACTCCATCGGCGCGCACCTCGTCGACACCACATACGTGCTCGACGAGCCGAGCATCGGGTTGCACCCTCGCGACATGGATCGCCTGCTCAAGCTGCTCGCGCGGCTCCGCGATGGCGGCAATACGGTGATCGTCGTCGAACACGACCTTGAAGCCATTCGTGCCGCCGACTACATGGTGGAACTCGGGCCCGCGAGCGGGGAGAAGGGCGGGCGTGTGGTGTTCTCCGGCCCGATCGCGAATGCCGCGCAGAGCCCGCTCACCGGGCAGTATCTCGTCGGCGCACGGACCATCCCGCTCCCGGAAGCGCGCCGCAAGCTCGGGCCGCGCTGGATATCGCTCACCGGCGCGCGCGAACACAATCTGCGCGGCGTCGACATCAGGATTCCGCTCGGCGTGCTCACGGCCGTCACCGGCGTTTCGGGCAGCGGCAAGAGCACGCTGGTGCACGACGTGCTCTTCCGCGCCCTCGAGCAGCGCATCACGGGCGAGCACTCCGCCAGGCAGCACCTGGGCGAGCGGGTGGGCGCGTTCGACGAGATCACCGGCTATGAACCGTTGACGGACGTGGTACTCGTCGATCAGGAACCGATCGGGCGCACGCCGCGCTCGAATCCGGTCACCTACATCAAGGCGTTCGACGAGATCCGCGGGATCTTCGCAAACGTGCCACTCGCCCGCGAGCGCAAGTTCACAGCGAGCACGTTCAGCTTCAACGTGCCGGGAGGCCGGTGCGAGAGATGTGAGGGTGCCGGCTATCAGGAAGTGGAAATGGTGTTCATGGCCGACGTGTTCGTGCCATGCGAAGAGTGCGACGGCGCGCGCTTCAAGCCGGGCGTGCTCGAGGTGAAATACCTCGGCAAGAGCGTCGTCGACGTGCTCAATCTCACCATCGACGAGGCCATCCGGTTCTTCCCGCGGGAGGAGAAACTCGGGCAGGCCCTCTGGCAGGTGCAGCAGGTTGGACTCGGCTATCTGCGGCTCGGCCAGCCCGCAACGACACTCTCGGGCGGCGAGGCACAGCGCCTCAAGATCGCGCGCGAGCTCACTCTCTCGGCCAAATCCAGCGGCAAGAAGCTCTATGTGATGGATGAACCAACCACAGGCCTCCACCTCGAGGACATCCAGAAGCTCGCGGGTGTGCTCGACCGGCTCGTGAGCGCGGGGCACACGGTCGTCCTCATCGAACACAATCTCGATGTGATCAAGCTCGCAGATTGGCTGGTGGACCTGGGCCCCGAGGGCGGCGACGGCGGTGGACAGGTGGTGGCGATGGGACGCCCGGAGGAGGTCGCCCAGGTGGAGGCGTCGCATACGGGGCGCTGGCTGAAGCCGCTGCTCGTCCGGGCGCCGGCACTGGAGACAACCGCGGCAGTGAGCTGAATCTTCGGGCCGTCAAGGACGTACGGCGTACCAGGC
>DASZZO010000063.1:0-33402 GCA_035544915.1 Gemmatimonadaceae bacterium
GGTGCGCGCCCCACGGCGCGCCTGGTATCTGGCCATCGCGCCGACGGCGGCCGGGCTGCTGGCGGAGCTCCTCAAGCTCCTGCTCCGCCGAGAGCGGCCCGAGGCACACGGCGGACTCTATGGGTTTCGGGAGTGGAGCGATCAACCCTTCTCCACGGTCGGCCTCGCACTGCCGAGCAGCCACGCGATGGTTGCATTTGGCGCCGCCACAGCCCTCGCCCGGCTCTTTCCACGAGCGAAGTGGGTATGGTTCGTTCTGGCGGCCGGCTGCGGCGCGACTCGAGTCCTTTCAAGGGCACACTTCCTGAGCGACGTGACCCTGGGGGCGGTGATGGGCTGGACGGTCGCGTGGGGCGTGTGGATCGCGATGGGACGGAAGGGCGAGCGGCGCTAATCCATGCGCCACTCGCCATTCCGTTTCGCCGCAAGCGGCGCGCGCCTAAGGCACAATCTTCGGCGGTGTCGCCACGGCCCTGGGATCCACCAGCGGCCGCCGCTCGCGCAGATGTTCCTCCATCTTCAGCCGCGGCACCCCGTCCTTCAGCCAATCCGGCGCAGGCTGGTCGCGGAGGAACGTGTCGAACCATTCCGTCATCCGCAGCGCGTAGTCCTTCTGGTTGGCGGGACGTGTGAGCCCGTGGTTCTCGCCCACATACTCGAGCAGCACCACGTCCTTGCCCAGGTTTCGGAGGTGGTTGTAGTAGGTGATGCCCTGGTTGAAATCGACGGCGCCATCGCGGTCGTCGTGCAGGATCATCAGCGGATTGCTCAGGTTCTGGGCGAACTGTTGGGGTGAGTTCCGCGTGTAGGCTTCCGGCACGTCATTGGGTCCGCCCGTGAACCGCCCCTGGCTCGCGATGAATATGGCGTTGTCTGAGCCACCCGAGTTCCAGTACACCGAGCCCGCCATCGACACCATGTCCGTGAGCGGCGCGCCAGCGATGGCGGTCTTGAAGATCTTCGTCTGCGTGGTAATGAAGGCAGTCTGATACCCGCCCCAGCTGTGTCCCTGCAGGCCAATCCGCGCGGGATCGGCGATGCCCGTAGCGATCGCCGCCTTCACCGCCGGCACCACGCACCACAGTGCCGAACGGCCCGGATCGTTCACGTGGTAGACGATGTCTGGCTTGAGAAACGCGTAGCCGCGCGACGTGAATACGCTTGGGTTCGAGTACCGCGTCGCGTTGGGCTCCGAGTAGACGTTGAACTCCTGCGACAGCTTTTCATAGATGTACGTCAGCATCGGATACTTCTTCCCCTGTTCGTAGCCGGCGGGAAGATAGAGTACGGCCTGGTGCCGCCCGCCGCCGTTCTCGCACGTGTATTCGACGAGTCGGGCACCCGGCGTCCATGCCACGTCCTTCTGCTGCGGATTCGCATCCGTCAGCCGGCGCTCGTTCCTGAGCCCGCCGTCGGCCGAGTACCAGTCGGGAAACTTCACGACCGTCTGCCGCGAATACACCCAGACGTTGGCGTCGCGGGCACGCCGGTAGTCCACTTTCGCGTCCTCCCACGAGATCGCCTTCGCGCCGCCCTTCACAGGGTCCACCTGTGAAAGTCCTTCCTTCTTGGACCACTCGCCGTATGTCTTGAAGAAGAGTGGCTGGTCCGTGTCGATGCTGCGCTCTTTCGGGTCGAAGAGGAGCCGCGCCTGGTAGCGGATTTGCTCCTTCAGCCCATTCCCCGTGATATTGACTGCGCCGGAGCCTGTAGCGGGCAGGCGCCATACGTCCCAGTTGTCGCGAACGAAGACGTTCTTGCCGTCCCTGGACCAGCCGACAAGGGCGCCGTTGATGGGTGGCTTCACCTGATTGTGGTCGTCCTCGGTATTCCAGAACTTCGCGGGGACGCCGGTCGTAATCGAGCGCGCGGCCGCCCGGCTGAACTCGTAGATCTTCCAGTCGCCCGCATCGTAGTAGGCGTATTGCGAGTTGTCGGGAGAGAAGCTCGAGACGCCGAATCCGCCACGGCCACCACCGCCAAATCCGCCAGCGCCCGGGACCTTCATCTGAATTGGCTTGCGCTCGCCCGTTGCGATGTTCACCGCGTACAGGTCGCGAAACGCGCTTCCCTTGATGTTCTGCTCTCGTTCGTACGCCGAGATGTCCGTGCCCACGCCCCACGTGTCCTTTGGTCCAACCACCACGTCGCGCATCTTGCCATCGGCGATCTGCGCGACCCGGCCCGATGCGAACGAGAATGCGGCGAGATAGCTGAATGCACGATCCTGTTGCTCCTGCACCTGCTGCTGGCTCTGCAGGCGGGGATCCTTCCAGTGCCACAGGATCAGCGATGGCACCTCCGCGTCAGTCTGCGGCGCGGCTGCGACCTGGCCCGTGTTCCCTGCGCCCGGCGCCACGCCGCCGGGATTCGGTGGTGTGAACCCGATGCCCTGCTGCCGCGGCCGTGCCGGCCGGGGCTCGCGGAGTCCGAAGAATAGCGTCTTCTGCCCGTCCCCCCACTCGATTGCGCGGTCGGAGCTGACAACCAGGCCGCCCGTGACCCCAGTCGTTTTCGCGCTGATCTCGAGAGACTGCGGATCGCTGCTCGCGATGTGCCGCCAGGCTACCACGGTTGCCTCTTCGTCGCCGCCTGCAGTATCCGACACCGTGCGCAGGACGGCCAGGGCGTCAGTGCTGTCGCCCCACGCGAGTCGGCGATATGACGCCTTGCGCGCGTCGAGCGCGCGCACGATGCCCGTCGAGAGTTGATGGAGCTGCACCCCGTTTCCAACCTGGTCTGGGACGCTGATGGCATATGCCAGCCAGTCGCCGGAGTCGTCGAAGGCGAACTCCGACACGTCACCGATGAATGCCGTCGCTCCGGTGGCTGACAGATTGACCAGTTCGAGCATTGTTCCCGTCGGTGCCGGAGTGCCCCCAGCCGCGCCGCCACGTCCGCCCGCCGGCGCCGCCGTGCCCGTGCCCGTGGCCGCTCCGCCGGCGTCAGGCGCCGAGTGGTGGATCACGATCCAATTCGACTTCTCGGCGGCGAATCGGAAGTTGCGGACCCGCTCAAACTCGCGCTTTGAGCCTGTGTTGAGATCGACGACGGCGAGTTTGGTGGCTCCTGCCGCCGCCGCAGTTGGGGTGTTCGCTCCCCCACTTGCGCGTCCACCGCGACCGGTGCCTTCCCGCGCGGCCGCGGCCGGATATTCAAGAAAGGCGACCCACCGCCCATTCCCGGAGATCGTGAGCGGCGGCCCGGCGGGAGCAGACGCGCCCGCGCCACGTCCGCCGCCAGCTGTCGCGTCACCGGCGGTGAATCGCCACTCCTTTCCATCGGCCGCGGTTGGCCGAACCACGACCTCGGCGTCGCCCTCGTTCGGCGCGAGGATATAGGCAAACCACTTGCCGTCGTTCGAGAGTTGGGGAACGCGGATGCCTTTCCATGAGAGCAAGTCGGCGAGCGTAAGCTGGCGGCCCGCCGACGCAGCCGGCGTCCATTTGGAGGCAGGTGCCGCGTTCGTGGCGCCGTAGGCCATGGCGGTCCCTGCGGGGGGCGCAGCCGGGGTGGCGGCATTCTTCGCCGGAGCCTGCTGCGCGGCCACGCCGGAAGAAAGGAACGGGATGGCGGCGAGGGCCGCGCGGATGGCTGGCGACAGGCGCATGATGGTCTCGGTCGAAAACGGGTTGGAACTGACGTTACCGCCGCAGGGTCGCGCGGTCAAAGCGAAAGCCGCGTTCGCCGTTCATTGAGCGCACGCTTGCTTTCAAGTTAGTACGTACTAAAATACTGTCGATGGCCATCACGGAACATCCCGCTCTCCCGCCGCCTCCAGACCCGCCGCACTCCGTGCATGGCTGGCGGCGCGCACGGTCTACGCCGTCCCTCGCCGAGGCGTACCGCACCATCCCCGTCCACAAGACAGGATGGTGGCGGAAGGTTCTCGCGTTCGCCGGACCGGGCTATCTGGTGGCTGTCGGCTACATGGACCCCGGCAACTGGGCAACCGACATCGCCGGCGGTTCGCGATTCGGCTACACCCTCCTGTCCGTGGTGCTCGCTTCGAACCTCATCGCCGTGCTCCTGCAGGGGCTCGCCCTGAAGCTCGGAATCGTCACGGGCCGCGACCTGGCCCAGGCGTGTCGGGACCACTACTCGAGGCCGGTCTCCCTCGCACTGTGGATCGGCTGCGAGGTGGCGATCGCGGCGTGTGACCTGGCCGAAGTGATCGGCTCGGCCATTGCATTGAAACTCCTGTTCGGCATTCCCCTCACCTTGGGCATCGTCATCACGGCGGCGGACGTGCTGGTGGTGCTCATGCTTCAGCACAGGGGTTTCCGGATGCTCGAGGCGGTGGTGATCACGCTGATCGCCACCATCGGGGCCTGTTTCCTGTTCGAGATCGTCATGTCGCGGCCGGAACTCTCCGCGGTGGCGCGCGGCTTCATTCCGGTGGCGTCCATCATCACCGACCACGCGCAGCTCTACATCGCCATCAGCATACTCGGCGCGACGGTGATGCCGCACAACTTGTACCTGCATTCTTCCATCGTGCAGACACGGCGCTACGAGGAGAGCGCCGCAGGGAAACGCGAGGCCGTGCGATTCGCGTTCATCGACTCGACCATTGCGCTGAGCCTCGCGCTGTTCATCAACGCGGCGATCCTCATCGTAGCGGCCGCGACGTTTCATGAGAGCGGCAACACGGGCGTCGCGGAGATACAGGACGCCTACAAACTGCTCACGCCGCTTCTTGGCGTCGCCGGCGCCAGCGCGATCTTCGCGCTGGCGCTCCTCGCCAGCGGACAGAACTCGACTCTCACGGGCACCCTCGCCGGCCAGATCGTGATGGAAGGATTTCTCGACCTGCGGCTTCGCCCGTGGGTGCGGCGCCTCATCACACGCGGCATCGCGATCGTGCCCGCGGTGATTGTTTCGATCGTCGCCGGGGAGAGCGGAACGGGCAAGCTGCTCATCCTGAGCCAGGTGATTCTCAGCCTTCAGCTGTCCTTCGCGGTCGTGCCGCTGGTGCAATTCACGAGCGATCGTGCCAAGATGGGGGAGTTCGCGAATGCCGCATGGCTCAAGGCTCTCGCCTGGTTTGCGGCGGCGTTCATCGCGCTGCTCAACCTCTGGCTCCTGGTACAGACCGTCATGGACTGGCTCGCCTAGTGTACACGCGCATCCTCGTGCCGCTCGAAAACTCCCGCACGGATGAAGCCATTGTCGAGCACGTGACGGCGCTGGCAAGACTCTGCCATGCAAGCCTTGTGCTCATTCATGTGGCCGATGGGTTCGCGGCGCGAAACCTCGAACAGCTCGAGTTGCGCGAATCCGAGGAGATCAAGCGGGACCGGGGCTACCTGGATGAGGTTGCCGCCCGCCTCGGTGCGCAAGGCGTCCATGTGGACGCCGTACTCGCGATCGGCGATCCCGCCGCAGAGATCACCGCCGCTGCCATCCGGGAGAAGTGCGACCTGATCGCCATGGGCACCCACGGCCACCGGTTCGTGAAGGACTTCGTGCTCGGGAGCGTGGCCAATGAGGTACGGCACCAGTCGCTGATCCCCGTCCTCATGGTGCGCTCGCGCCGCGAAGTTCGAACGCCACCGTGAACGACAGGAAAATACGCCGCGCATCGCGCCCCTCGCGTGGGCAGGAATCGGACGAGCGGACGTTGACCGGACAGGCAGAGGACTATCTCAAGGCCATCTTTGAGATCGAACAGGGCGGCGAGGCCGCCGCGACGAACGACATCGCCGGCCAGCTGGGCATTGCGGCCGCGAGTGTGAGCGGCATGATGCAGCGCCTGGCGCGGCTCGGCCTGGTGCAGGTCGAACGCTACCACGGCTCAAGACTCACCGCGCACGGGCGGCATCTCGCGCTCCAGCTCTTGCGGCGCCACCGCGTCATCGAGAGCTACCTCGTCACCCAGCTCGGATTCGGCTGGGACGACGTGCACCCGGAGGCCGAACGGCTCGAGCACGCCGCCAGCGCAGAGCTGGTGGAGCGCATGGCCGAAGCCCTTGGCAATCCAACAGAAGATCCGCACGGCGCACCGATTCCAACGGCGCTCGGGCGCGTGGACGAGCGGCGCCTCTCCAGCATCGCAGACCTGGCGCCTGGCGCCTCAGCGCGCATCGTGCGGGTGAGCGACCGCGACCCTTCCTTCCTGAGGTATCTGGCTGAGCGCGGCATCCGCCCCGGGGCCTCCGTGCGCGTGGCCGCGCGCGAGCCGTTCGACGGCCCGATCACCCTTACCGTCGGCCGCGCAAAGCACGCAATGGGGACAGCTGTGGCGGCGCGCGTGTACGTCGAACAGAAAGGCGAAACCAAACCCGGCGTCCCGCGAAAGAAGCGCTAACTCATCGCTTGCGCTGGCGGCGAACCGCGCGGGCTTGGGTCTGCTGCGCGCTCCCGTGCCCAGCTCCTCGTTCGATGCGGAACGGGTAATGCCCGCGCTCCCTTCTGTGTGTTTGCTGCCGGTGCTGGTGCCGGTGCTGGTGCCGGTGCCGGTGCTGGTGCCCGTGCCCGCGCCGAACGCCACGTGGCGTTCGCGCCCGACCGCCCGCGCACCGACGCTCGCATACGACCGCCCACGCACCGAGGCCGGCAGGTCAGACCACTCCCCACCGCCGCACGCGCGCGCAGTACGCCTCGAACTCCGCCCCGAAGTCCGCCCCGAAGAGTTTGCGGAGCACCCGTTCCCCGAACAGGAGCACGCGCCGATGGAACGCCATCGCCATGCACATGGCGAACGTGAGTTGCGCGCTGGACGAGAAAAGCCACGCTTCGCCAAGCAGTGCGAGGACAATCCCGACGTACATCGGGTTCCGGGTCCAGCCATAGAGACCGCCGGTGACGAGGCGCCGTGGCGGATCCCACGGCGCCGGCGTCCCCAGTCCGTCGACGGCAAACCGCCATGCGCACACCGCGTAGATCGAAGATCCGGCGATCATCGCGAGGAGCGCCGGTGCATGCATCGCGTCGGGCGGCCAGCGGGAGGCTACCGGCTGCGGCGTGATGATCCACCAGTACGGCGCGTAGACCATGACCAGGCCCGGCAGCAGCGCGGTGAAGCCGAGCATGCGCAACCAGACCCATCGCGGCTGTCCCGCCGTCTTTTCCATCGCGCTACGGCACCGTCGTGCGGTTCGGGGCGTTTGCCGACAGCGCAACGGCCAGCCAGTCCGCAATCGCGCCGAGCACCTCGCTCGACATCTTGTTCGTGGGGAGCCTGGTGTAGCCCGCCGGGTTCCCGTCGGGGTCGTGAATGAACAGGTGGTTCAGCTCCGGAAAGACGCGGACCGTCACACTCCGGTTGCCGCCGCTTCTGATTGCCGCGCCAAGTTTCTCCGCCTGCTCGAACGTCACCTGCTGGTCCGTTTGTCCCTGCAGAATCAGCGTCGGCACCTTTACCTTCTTCGCCGTGGGAATCGGATCGTAGGCGAGAAAGAACCTGGTCCAGACGCTGCGCTGCGCCGTCGAATCGAACGTCGTCAGGACTGCGCGGTAAGCCGAGTCCTTCTTGGCGGGCTCGATCGACGTGTCGTGGTTCACCTGGTTTCGCAGCTGGAAGTGAATGATGTCGTTCCCCGTATAGGCCGGTCCGGCGAGGACCACGATCCCCTTGAGGGATGGGTCCGTTGATGCCACCAGCGGGCCGATGAGACCGCCTTCACTGTGTCCCACCAGGCCGAGTCGCGTACCATCGATATCCCTGCGGGTCCGGAGCCAAGCGAGCCCCGCGCGAATATCGTCGGCGTAGTCGGCGCTGGTGCCGATTGCGCCGCCCGAGGCGCCGATCATCCGATCGTCCAGGCGCAGCACGGCGATGCCCCGCCGGCCCAGCGTGTCCGCAATCTGGCGGAACGGACGGTAGCCACCGGCGACTGGGATGTATTCGTCTCGATCCTGCTGACCGCTTCCGGTGATAGTGACGATGGCAGGTACCGGACCCATTGCATTCTTGGGGACCGTCAGCGTTCCTCCCAGGGTGATGCCACCCGGTCCTTTCAGGGTGACTTCCTGAGCCGTATACGGCGCGTCCGCGGGAGGGGAGTAGTCGGGGCTGCCGAGCTTGAGCGCAGCTGCGGCTGCTTCACTCACGCGGATGATCTCCGCTTGCTGCGCGGGGATCGAGCCGCCGAGGATGCGCCCCGTGGCGTCCACCCGAAGGCGCTCCTCCTGGCCGGCGATCGCTACGACAATCGTATCCTTGCCTACGGCCTTGAGCGACACCGGTATTGTCACACCGCCGCTGAGCGCAAAATACGGCACCTCCGCAGTGCCACCGGCGGCGCGCGCACGCCTCGTGAACAGCTCGAACAGCGCGAATGCATTGTTGAGGCCCGGAATGGCGCCCGCCTTGGTGCCGATCCGCTGAATCCCGCCGTTCACCTCAACCAGCGCGCTGTCGCCGCGCATCGTGGCCTCCGCCCGCTGCATGGGTGCATCGTCGGCCTTGGCGTTCGCGGCGAACAGCGTCAGCGAGAGCGCCCGAACGATGTTCCCCGGGCCCAGCATGGCGATGTAGTCGGTGCGTGGCGTGCGTTGCGCACTCACGCTGCCCTGCAGTGAATCGCCGTTGCGCGTAAAGCGTTCGATCACGACTGTGTCGTTCTTCACGCGAAGAATGAATGCGCCGCGCTCACTCACGTCCTGCGCGCCGGCCACACCGCCGCCGGGAATTGTTGTCGCGAGCGTGCCCGCCGCGAGCCATGCGGCGAGGACGACGGTCCGATGAGCCTTCAGTCCGGTTTTCATGGCGCTAAGTCCTGCTCTGGGGGTGAGGAATTTCTGGGAGGAATGGTGCCCGGCCCGGGCGCATCCGCCACGGGCTCTGTGACTTTCGGCGCGCGGCCGGCGCGCTTCAAAGCGTCGCGCAACAGGAACTCGATCTGTCCATTGAGAGAGCGCAAGTCGTCGTTGGCCCAACGCTGAAGCGCCTCCAGCAGCCTGGGATCGACCCGCATGAGGAATGACTTGCGATCGGACACGGTCGTCCGGTCCCGCTCAGGCGTATATCGTGCCGGCGTTCACAATCGGCTGCGCAGACCGTTCGCTGCACAGCACAACGAGGAGGTTGCTGACCATCTGCGCCTTCCGCTCTTCGTCGAGATGCACGATGCCCTTCTGGCCCAGCAGCTCCAGCGCGTTCTCAACCATGCCGACCGCGCCCTCGACGATCTTGAATCGCGCCGCGATGATTGCGGTCGCCTGCTGCCGCTGAAGCATTGCCTGGGCAATCTCGGGAGAGTATGCGAGGTGCGAAATGCGCGCCTCGATTACTTCCACGCCCGCCTTGGCGAGCCGTTCCTGGATGGCTGCCTGGAGGGACTTCGACACCTCGGCGACGTGCGTAGACAGGGCCTGCTCGGTCTCGGAGTGGGAGTCGTACGGGTACGTCTGGGCGACGGCGCGCACCGCCGATTCACTCTGCACCGCCACGTACTTCACATAGTCGTCCACCTCGAACAAAGCCTCCGCGGTCTCCACCACCTTCCACACGACGATAGCCGCGATCTCGATCGGGTTAGCCCGATTGTCGTTCACCTTGAGCTTGGCCGTCTCGAAATTCCTGATGCGCAGCGAAATCTTCCGCTTGGTAAGGAAGGGGTTGGCGAACCAGAAGCCGGGCTGCTTGACGGTGCCTTTGTAGCTGCCAAACAGAATCAGCGCCTTGGCGTCGCCCGGGTTCACGACGAAGAGCCCGCCGAAGCAGATGAGGGCCACCACCAGAACAGCGAGGCTCGCAACGATCACCACCGGACGGTCGTTCGCCGCCGAGTTGACGAGGCCGAACAGCGCCAGCCCGCTAACGACGAGGAAGAAAAAGAGCGCCGGCAGGCCGGCGGACGCCCGGTATTCGTTTTCGCGGAACATTTCCAAGGAGACTCCGTTGGGGTGTGGGCGATGATATCATTTTGATATATATCTGTCAAGGGCAGTAACATACTTGACACACCAACATCAACGTGCTAGCGTTCAATGAGTTACGCATTCAATGCTCCTTTCAGGGTGTGGCTTCCGAGCGGATTTTCCTTTCTCTCGGGGTTCCCGACTCCCGAACGAAAGCGGAGAATCCTCATGCCGGTGCAGGTCGTTGTGGACGACAGCGGCGGTGACGGGCAAGTCTTCATGCTCATGGCCGCGCTGATCGGGCGGGCCGAGGCGATGGCAGAGTTCGCCGACCGTTGGAGGGAATGCCTCGACGAGTTGCCAAAGATTCGCGTGTTCAAGATGCGCGACGCGGTCAAGCGCCAAGGGGAATGGCGCGGGCTTCGAGAGAGTCAGCGTGACGAAAAGGTGCGACGTCTCGCGCGCACGATTGATCGCTTTGGGTTCCGCTCCCTCTGGGTCGGGATGGAGTTAGAGGGCTACCGCGAGATTGTTGGAAGTACGCAACCGCCACCACTCGATAAGCCCTATTCGTTCGTTTTCCATACCATGATCGGGGCGGCGCTAATGGATGTTGCGCAATCCGGCGAGAGGGAAACGTTCGATATCATCTTTGATGAGCACCCGAGCCTCGGTCCTCGCGCTCGCGCCGCTTATCCGATTGT
The DNA here is from genome assembly GCA_035544915.1 of Gemmatimonadaceae bacterium. Taxonomy (GTDB): domain Bacteria; phylum Gemmatimonadota; class Gemmatimonadetes; order Gemmatimonadales; family Gemmatimonadaceae; genus Fen-1231. The sequence continues at coordinate 10,512 of DASZZO010000063.1, forward strand.
CCGTGGAGCGATCGACCCCCAAAACATTACCATTTTGCCGCGTGACCCTGTCTTCCGCGACGACAAAAAGTTCCTGCCGCTGCAAGGTGCCGATCTGATGGCGTGGTCATATCGGCGCTACGCGATGGAACGTTCACACCCGCTTCCTTGGCTCGCCGAGTGTTTTGGTAATACGAAAGGTTCGCGTCTATCGGTCTACCTTGATCGGGCCCGCCTCAAGCAAGTCGTTGATGATTCGTACCACGCGGCGACCGCAGAGGACATGGGTGACTTTCACCGGCGATTGCGCCATGGCGACTAATGTCCCTTCCGCTTTGTCGGCTTCGGCTTCCGCAGTTCTGTTTTTTTCACGACAAGAATACGCCGCGTGAGGTCCGCCATGCGTTCTAACTGCTCTTTCGCAGATGGCGCTGGCGTGTCTGGTCCTTTCATCGCAACCTCGAAGCAAGAGAGATCACATGACCGTTGAACATCGGTACGTTGTTGGCCTCGGAGATATTCGCGCGGTAACGCTCGAATGTAAGACTAAGACCTGTCGCGCGCGGGTCACCGTGTCGACAGACAAAATCGAGACACTCCTGATAGGGGATCGTAATTGTCCGGCGTGTGGGTGCCGTTGGTTCTCCCCCTCAACGGCAATCGTGGAGAATCGCACTATGGGCGTCGTCAAGTTCCTCGCAGCGCTGAAGGCCGCTCAGGAGAGCGAACACGAAGATGCGGTCGGCGCGCGCGTGCTCCTGGAGTTCAATGAACCGTCACTGCCGCCTCCTCCGACCGCGAAGTAGGTGTGGCTTGCTCTTAGCCTCACGTCGTAGCGGGTGGCATTCCCGCATTGATCAACTCGGCGTAGGTCAGGCGCTTGCCGACGATGTTGCGCACGACGGCGCTGAATCGGTCGCGTTCGGAATCCTTCCGCACGTTGAAGCGGTAAACGGCTTCGTTGAGGTACCGGAACAAGTGAATCGGGTCCACGCTGATGTAGGTGCCTTTGAGCATCCGCTTGACGTTGCTCCAGAAGTTCTCGACCGAGTTGGTGTGCACGTCGCCACGGACGTACTGCTTGGCACTGTGGTTGATCATCTTGCGGATGTAGCCCGAGAGCGAGTCACTCGCCAGCGTCGCGCTGTCGGTGTAGACCTTGCTGCCCGGCAGCACGGTTTCCCGCGCCATGCGACCGTGCGGCTTGGCAAACGGATCACGCAGCACGTAGGCCAGCACCTTGCTGGCCTCGCTCTCCGTCCCGCGCCGCACGGCTGCGACCGCGCCAGCCTTGCCAATAGCTCCGGCTTTGGTGCCGCGCAGGACGCGACGGCGCTTCGCCGCGTGCATGTTCTGCGCGAGTCCGCCGAAGAACGCTTCGTCAATCTCCAAGGTGCCTTGGCGCTTCTCGAAGCTCTTGGTGTGCATGGCGAGCCGGATGCGCCCGAGCATGAACCACGCGGTTTTCTGCGTGACATGGAGATGGCGCCCGAGTTCGTAGGAGCTGATCCCGTTGCGGCAGTTGGCCAGCATCCAGAGGGCGGGCAGCCACTTGTCCAAGCCGAGCGCCGAGTCCTCGAAAATCGTGCCGACCTTGACCGAGAACTGCTTGCGGCAGGACCGGCATTTCCAGATACGGCGAGTGGTCAGGTAGCTCGGCTTCTCGGCCTCGCACCGGGGGCAGATGACGCCATTCGGCCAGCGCAACTGGACGATGAAGGCGAGGGCGACGTCAGGGTCCGCGAAGAAGCGGATGGCCTCGCTAAGCGATTGGGGATACGCATGTTGTTTGATCATGGACCTAAGCTACAACAAAGGAATGGGTGTGTCAAGTATGTTATTGCCCTGTCAAGACATTTCGTAAGTCCTTGCTTGACAAGAGACAGTAGGCGTCGCCGATTCCCTCCATGCCCTCGATCCGCCTTGGCACGCAGGGTTGGAACTACGACGCTTGGGTTGGCCCGTTCTATCCGACGGGTACGCGCGCCGTCGACTACCTCACGACCTATGGACAGGCCTTTGATACCGTGGAGGTGGACTCGACCTTCTACGCGATTCCGAGCGCCAAGACCGTTCGAGGGTGGGGGTCGAGGGTAGGGCCCGGATTCGAGTTCGCCCTCAAGTTGCCCCAGGAAATCACCCACGAGGCCCGGCTGCGTGGGACCGAGGATGCGGGCAAACGGTTCTTCGACGTCGCGCGCGAACTGGGGCCGAAGCTCGGGCCCATCCTCATTCAGCTGGGTCCGGACTTCACGCCCGTCGAGCTGCCCGCGCTTGCGGCCTTTTTGCCAACCCTGCCGCGGGACATCCGCTTTGCCCTTGAGTTCAGGCACCGCGGGTGGATCCACGAGGGCGTGATCGCCCTCCTCGCCGCCCATACGGTGGCACTTGCTCTCATCGACGCGCGCTGGATCCCCCGCCGCACCATGCTCCTGCTCGCCGACCGCCCTACCGCGGCATTCGCCTATGTTCGGTGGATGGGTCCCAACCGCGATCTCGTCGATTACTCACGAATTCAGGTAGACCGTACGAAGGAGCTCGAGCGCTGGGCCAGCATTTTCCCGGATCTCTCGCGGAAGGTGCATAACATGTACGGATACGTGAACAACCACTTCGCCGGGCACAGTCCGGCGACGGTGAGGATGCTGCAGGAGATGCTCGGACTACCCGTCACGGACCCCTCCAGACTTGGGGAGCAGCTCACGCTCTTCTGAACCAATCCTCGCACCGTCGTTCCGTGCGCCCGACACGATACCGCTCCCTGCTCACCATTGCCGTTCCGCTCGTCTGCGCAGCCGTGTTCGCGCGTCTGGGGATTTGGCAGCTCGCCCGCCTGTCGGAGCGCCGCGCCTTCAACACGATCCTCGAGGCACGTCTGGATTCCCCGCCGGTACCGGTCTCCGCGCTGAACCCGGATACCTCCGTAGGGCACTACCGGCGCGTATCGGCGAGCGGCCGATATTCATACGATCGCGAAGTTGCGTACGCCGGACGTTCGCGGCGCGGCTCACCCGGAGTGAACCTGCTGACGCCGCTGAAGCTTGCCGGCACCGACACGGTCGTCCTGGTGAACCGCGGCTGGGTGTACTCACCGGACGCCCGGGCAGTGGAGCACGCCCGGTGGCGCGAGGGAGACTCGACGTCCGTTTCCGGCTACGCCGAAACCTTCGCCTCCAAAGCAGGGAACACGGCGGTGCAACCTGACCCTCCCGCACTTGGCGATTCGGTCCGACTCGTCCACACCCTCAACCGCACCGTGCTTGAACGCGCAATCGGCCTCCCCGTCGCGCCCTACCTCTTCGTCCAGATCTCCGACAGCACCCTGCACCTCGATTCCATACCAGTAAGGCTCACATTGCCCGCCCTCGACGAAGGCCCCCACGCGGCCTACGCCGTTCAGTGGTTCAGTTTCGCCACCATCGCCATGGTAGGCGGCGCACTCCTGTTCCGCGCCCAGCGGCCTTCGTAAGAGGCGCAGAATCTCACCCCACCGGTCTCAGGGGCGAAGTCTTGAACCCCCAACTCCCAACCTCCAAACCAACCCCCAACTCTCGACCGCCCAACCCTCAACTCTCAACGTCCAACCCTCGACTGTAACCCTCTCCCCTGTACCTTTGTACCATGCCCGCCCACCCCGCCTCCGAGGCCGAAGCCCGCGACGTCGCGGAGTCGGCGCGTGAGACCGAATGGACCCACCCGAGCTTCGTTCGTGAGCTCTTCCTGGGCCGGTTTCGCTGGGACCTGATCCACCCACACCCCCTGGACAACCCCGCTGAAGCGGCGCGGGCAAAGCCATTTCTCGACAAGCTCAGGAACTTTCTCGAGAGCTACGACGCGGACGAGACCGATCGAACGGGCGAGATCAAAGAGCGTGACCTCCAGGCGCTGCGCGATATTGGCGCCTTCGGGATCAAGATTCCCACCGAATATGGCGGGCTTGGCCTCTCGCAGATGACCTACGTCAAGGCCATGGAGATGGTGACCTCGGTCTGCGGGTCGCTGGTCGCGCTGCTTTCCGCATCCCAATCCATTGGTGTGCCGCAGCCGCTTAAGCTGTTCGGCACTGAGGCGCAGAAGCGAAAGTATTTTCCGCGCATCGCCCGGGGCGGCATCACCGCATTCGCGCTCACCGAAGTAAATGCGGGGTCTGATCCGGCGAACATGACGACGACGGCGACGCCGAGCGAGGACGGCAAGAGCTGGACGATCAACGGAGAAAAGCTCTGGTGCACCAATGGCACCCGGGCGGACCTGTTCGTGGTGATGGCGCGCACGCCCGACGCCATGGTCAGCGGAAAGGCGCGCAAACAGATCACCGCTTTCATCGTCGAAGCCGACGCGCCAGGCGTCGAGGTGAAGCACCGCTGTCGCTTCATGGGGCTCAAGGCGATCGAGAACGGCTGGATCGCGTTCAAGAACGTCAAGGTGCCCTCGGAGAACGTGCTGTGGGCTGAGGGGAAGGGACTCAAGCTCGCGCTGATCACACTTAACACTGGGCGGCTCACGATTCCGGCGAGCGTCACAGGTGGAGCGAAGGCGCTGCTCCGCGCCATTCGTGAATGGGCCAACGAGCGCGTGCAATGGGGCCAGCCCATCGGTAAGCATGAGGCGGTGGCGCAGAAGATTGCCCGCATGACGGCGAACACATTCGCCATGGAGTCCATCGCGCTGCTCTCCACGGCACTCTATGAGCAGGGCGGGTACGACATCCGGCTCGAAGCGGCTATCGCGAAGCTGTGGAACACGGAGGCGGCGTGGCGCGGCGTGGACGACGCGCTGCAGATCCGCGGTGGCCGCGGCTATGAAACGGCCGATTCGCTGCGCGCGCGCGGCGAGAAGCCGGTTCCAGTTGAGCGGATGATGCGCGACGCGCGCATCAACCTGATTTTCGAAGGTTCGAGCGAGATCATGCGGCTGTTCATCGCGCGTGAGGCGGTGGACAAGCACTTCTCCATTGCCTTCCCGATCGTCGCGCCCGGCGTATCGCTCGGTGCCCGCCTGCGCGCCGCCGTGACGGCTGCGCCCTTCTATCTCGCATGGTATCCCGCGCGCTGGATGCCGAGCTTCAAGTCATACGCCGAGTTCGGCGCGCTGGCGGACCATCTGCGGTTCGTCGATCGCACCACGCGCAGGCTGGGGCGCGACCTGTTCCACGCAATGGTGCGCTTCGGGCCGAAACTCGAGCGCAAGCAGATGGTGCTTTTTCGCGCAGTCGACATTGGGGCGGAGCTGTTCGCGATGAGCGCCTCCTGCGTACGCGCCCAGATGCTGGCCACGAAAATGGGCCGCCCCGAGGCCGTGCAGCTCGCCGATGTGTTCTGCGTGGAATCGCGCGAACGCATCGCCCAGCACTTCACCACGTTGTTCAACCGCAACGACGCAAGGCTGTACGCCCTTTCTCAGAGCGTGCTCCGCGGCGAACACGCCTGGCTGGAGGAGGGAATCGTTGATGAACACACGTTTACGCCCCCAATCTCCGCCCCCGCCACGACCCTCTCTCTCCGCGAACCGGCAATCGTAGCCTGAGGCAGTTCGGCGAACGCCGTGCCCTACGCCACCCTCTCCCGCCGGATCTGCAGCACCAGCACCGCCCCCACGATCATCGCCCCGCCGAGCACTGTAGTGACGGTAATCGCCTGCCGCAGCACGACGGCTCCCAGCAGCGCCGTAAGAAACGGCTCCACCGTTGAGATGATGGCTGTGCGCACCGGCCCCAGTCGCATCAGACCCATCAGAAAGAGCAGGCCCGGCATCACCGTGCTGAACAGTGCCAACGTCACGATGGCTGTCCATGCGGTCGGCGTCAGCGAGACGGTGAGCGATCCGTCGCCGAGGGCCACGAAGAGAAAGCAGACAGCCGTACCCAACTTGATATAGGCGCTCGTGACGGGCACGGGGTGGCTCTTCTGCAACCATTGCACGGCCGGGATGTAGAGTCCGTAGACCACAGCCGCGCCGAGCGCGAGCGCGACACCCTTCCAGGGCACTCCGCTCGCCGCCGCGACGAACGCAGGGCGAAGCACAATCACTCCAATCCCGCCGAATGAGAGCGCGAGCGCCAGCACTCGCCGCGCCGTGAGCCGCTCTGCCCCGCGCACGGTCTGTACGAGCGCCACCCAAGCGGGGTAGGTATAGAACAGGAACGCGAGCGTGGCCACGTTGATGAACCGGAGGCTCGAGAGGGCGAGTCCGAGCAGGAGCGCCTGACCGCCCCCCCCAATCACCATCAGGCGGAGCGCTTCGGGCCAGGGCATCCGCGGGTAGTTGCGGACCCCCACAAACGTGACGAGCGCAGCGGACGCCACGATGAAGCGCCACATCTGGACGGTCCACAGCGACAGATGCTCCCCCACCGCGATCGTCGTGAGGGTGCTCACCGCCGCAAAGCCCAGCGCAGCGAGCAGCGTATACACAGTCCCGGCGCCGAGTTCCGCCGCCTGCGCGGCAGGATGCGCGGACTGCCTGTTCACGACGATACCGGTGGTCAAGACGTGCCTCCTGCGCGAAACCTAACGGCCCGCCCGGTGGCCAACACCCGTGTGGAATATCCCGGCATGAAACCCTCCCAACCTTTCCAGCGTTGGGTATGTCGAATGGCGGAGTGACAGAGACGCATGCGATGCCGAACCCCACCCGGAGCGCAAGCATAGACCACTTTCAAGCATCCATCCATGCTTCCGGTGATCCTGTTCGCGCTTCAGGCCTCGCAAGTAGCCATGTCCACCGGTCGAGAACCGGGCCGGGCGCCCCCCACGGTGGAACCGGTCGCGGGCGCACGCACGGCGCAGGCGACGCTCGCCCGCAAGCCGCCTGTCATCGACGGGCGCGACGACGACGCGATCTGGGCCGCCGCGCAAAAAATCACGGCATTCCGCCAGTTCGATCCCGTTGAGGACGGTGAGCCGCCGTTCCCCACCGAAGCGAAAGTCGCCTATGACGAGCGCTACCTGTATGTCTTCGTCCGCGCATTCGATCCGCACCCCGACAGCATTCGCTCCTTCCTGAGCCGGCGCGATACCTGGACGACGAGCGATCGCATCTGGGTGATGATCGATTCGTACCACGACCGTCGCACCGGCTACGAGTTCGGTGTGAACCCCGCGGGCGTGAAGTTCGACATGTCCATCGATAACGACGGCAACGAGGATTCCTCGTGGGACGGCGTGTGGGACGTCGCGACCCGCATCGACGACAAGGGCTGGACCGCGGAGTACCGCATTCCCCTGAGCCAGCTCCGTTTCCCGAAGGCCGCCACGCATACATTCGGCTTTTCGATCTGGCGCGATATCGGGCGCAGCAGCGTGCGCGCGAGCTGGCCCCTCCGGCGCCGCACCAAGCCCGGCATGGTATCGCAGTTCGGTGAGTTGAGCGGGCTCGACGGTATCGGCGCACCGCGGCGGCTCGAGGTCACCCCGTATACGGTGGGCAAGGATTTCTCGCAGAGCCGCGCCGATGGCACGTTCGGCCGGTCGAGCCAGATGACCGTCGGTGCGGACGTGAAGTACGGACTGACCTCAAACCTCACGCTCGACGCCACCGTCAACCCTGACTTCGGCCAGGTCGAAGCGGACCCCTCGGTGCTCAACCTCACCGCATTCGAGACATTCCTCCAGGAGCGCCGGCCGTTCTTTCTCGAGGGAGCGGGGATCTTCCGCTATGATCTCGATTGCAACGACGGCACCTGCAGCGGTCTCTTCTATTCCCGCCGCCTGGGACGCTCGCCGCAGCTCGCCGGCCTGTACGGTGACGCCGGCACCAAGCAGAACACGAACATCCTCGCGGCGGCCAAGCTCACCGGCCGCCTCGAGAACGGACTGTCGGTCGGTGTGCTCGACGCCGCGACGGAACGCGTGACCGGTCCGCTGAACCAGACCGTCGAACCGCAGACCAACTATTTCGTGGGCCGCCTCAAGCAGGACTACAACAAGGGCAACAGCGGCGTTGGATTGATCGTGACCGCCACCAACCGCAGCCTCGATTCGTGGAGCAGAGATGCCTTGCGGAGCGCCGGTTACACGTTGGGCATCGACGGCCGGCACCGGTTCGGCGGCAACAACTACGAAGTGAGCGGCTCCGTCGCGGCGAGCAGGGTCGATGGCACGGCAGCTGCAATTGCCGCCACGCAGCGGAGTTTGGTGCACGACTACCAGCGTCCTGACGGCTCGCTTGGCTTCGACACCACGCGCACCAGCCTCAGCGGCTTCACCGCCCAGGTCGGCCTCAGCAAGAATGGCGGCGGCATCACGCGTTTCTATACAGGTGCCAAGCGAACCTCTCCGGGATTCGAGATCAACGACGCCGGCTTCCTCACGCGTGCTGACATCCAGTCGTACAACAACTGGTTCCAGCTTTCGTACAACAAGCCCACGAACTGGTATCGCAAGATGTTCGTGAACTTCAATCAGTGGACCAACTGGAACACGGGTGGAATGCTTACGGAACTGGGCGGAAACATCAATGCGCACGCCCAGTTCACCAACCAGTGGTGGGGCCATCTCGGATACAACCTCAACAATGTGGGCGGCGTATACGACGACCGCGCGGCGCGCGGCGGCCCCGCGGTCCGGCGGCTGTTCAATAAGTCGTTCTGGGCGGGCATCGAGACAGACCAGCGGTGGCGCGTGTCGCCCGGCCTGTTCGTGAACGGGCAACTCAAGGACGCCTCCGGATCATGGAACTATGGCGTCGACCAGAACTCGACCGTCCGCGTCAGCGACCGGCTCCAGTTGCGTCTCGGCGCCTCGTTCTTCCGTGGCGTCAACGACGCCCAATCGAATGGGAACTTCGACACGCTCGGGGTCAAGCACTACACCTTCGCTCGACTGGACCAGAAGCTTACGTCGCTCACGGCGCGCCTCGACTTCACCGCCACGCCGACGCTCACGCTTCAGCTCTATGCGTCGCCATTCATTACGAGCGGGAAGTACACCAACTGGCGTGAATTGAACAATCCACGCGCGGACAATTATCCGGACCGATTCAAGCCATTCACGCTCGAGGGCGACCCCGGCGGCTTCAACTTCAAGCAGTTCCGCTCGAACACCGTCGTGCGCTGGGAATACCGGCCCGGATCTTCGATCTTCTTCGTCTGGGCGCAGGGGCGCACGCAGGACGGAATGGACATTGGCACGTTCGATATGCGGCGCGATGCGGACAATCTGTTCCGGCAGCGGCCGGACAACACTTTCTTGATCAAGAGCTCGTACTGGTTCAATTGGTAGGACGGCGCCGGGGGCCACGAAATGGCCGAATTCGGTGACGAAAATCTGGTATCGAAGTTGACGAAACCTTGACATTGAATTCCGCGTACAGAGTGCAACCTTTCAGTGAGTCGCGGGTTCTAACTCAGTGAACGAAGGACAACAGACGGGCAGTTGGTAGCGGGGTGATGGCCGGTGCTGGTGGGGGGCCGGCCTCCCTCCTATCAACTGCCCGTTTGCTTTTCGCGCGTACGATGGCGCGGCGCTGACGTCACACGCAATCGTCCGCGTTCACATCACAGGCAGTTCCTTCGTGATGGATGTCACACGCAGACCGAGCTCGTCGATTGCTGCGCGAATCACATCCTCTCCGACAGAAGCATCGGCGTCGACCACTGCGCTACCAACCTCCACCTCGGCGTGACGCACTCCGTCTATGCCAGCGAGCGCGGTAAACACCGCCCGCTTGGCGTGCACAGACAGCATTCCCTTTCATGCAAATCTCTCTTGAAAAAGATCGGGGGTGGCGGCGTCCTGCTCTGGGGATGACTTTTCCCGCATGCCCAACGTCGCATTCCTCGGACTCGGTGCCATCGGCACGCCGATGGCGCAACATCTCGCCGCGCCGGAAGGAGATTACCTGCTCGCGGTGTGGAATCGGAGCGCATCGAAGGCCGCGGCATTCCTCGCGAAGCACGAAGGGAAGAAGGGCAGCAAGGTACGGCAGGCCGCCACGCCGGCCGATGCCGCGCGCGGCGCCGACGTCGTCATCACCTGCCTGCCGACGTCGCGCGAAGTAGCCGCACTGCTCGACGGCGCCGACGGCCTGCTAGCCGGCATGGCCAGCGGCTCGGTGCTTGTCGACTGCACCTCGGGGGACCCGGCCACATCCAACGAGATCGCCCTGCGCCTCGCGCCCCTTGGCATCGGGTTTCTCGACGCCCCGGTAAGCGGAGGCGTGGCCGGTGCCGAGGCCGGCACCCTCACCATCATGGTTGGAGGCGAGACCGCGCTCTTCCAGCGGGTGCTTCCCGTGCTCGACACATTCGGCGAGAAGATCACGCATGTAGGGCCGGTCGGCGCGGGGCACGCGATCAAGGCGGTGAACCAGGCGATGCTGGCCGTGCACATCTGGAGCCTGGGCGAGGGGCTCGTCGCGCTGGCCCGTGCCGGTGTTTCACCCGCCATCGCGCTCGACGTGATCAACGCCTCGAGCGGCCGCTCGAACAGCTCCATGAACCTCTTCCCCGCACGGGTGCTCACGCGCGCCTTTCCCCGCACCTTCAAACTCGCACTGCTCGACAAGGACCTGGGGATCGCCGCGCAAATGCTTCGCGACCAGAAGGTGCCATCCCCCATTATCCAGCTGGCCGCCGAGTTGTTCAGCGCGGCGCATCGTGAACTCGGCGACGAGGCCGATCACGTGGAAACCGTGAAGGTGATCGAGCGCCAGGCGGGAGCCGAGATCAGATGACGGCCTCGCCTGCAATTCGCCCCGGGCAGCCCGCGCACGAGCCGCCGGCAGACGTCTCGTCGCTCGGCGAAATCCGCTCGCGTTTTCCCGCGCTCGCGCGCATGCACAACGGACGTCCGGTGGCGTACTTCGACGGACCCGGCGGCACGCAGGTGCCGGTGGACGTCACGAATGCGATGTCCAACTACCTGCTGCACCACAACGCGAACACGGCGTGGGCCTATCCCACGAGCGAGGAAACCGACGCCATGCTGGCCGCCGCACGCCAGGCCGCGGCCGATTTCCTCAACGCGAAGCTGAGCGAAGTGGCGTTCGGCAACAACATGACGACGCTCACCTTTCACCTCTCCCGCGCACTCGGCGCCGGGTGGGGCCCCGGCGACGAAGTCGTCATCACCGACCTCGATCACCACGCCAATGTTGCGCCATGGCGACGGCTCGAGAAGGAGCACGGCATCACCATCCGCCGCGTGAACGTGCATCTCACCGGCGAACAGAGCGGCCAGCTGGACTGGGCGAGCCTCGAGCGCGCCATCGGCAAGAAGACCAGGCTCCTCGCCATCGGCGCCGGCTCCAACGCGCTCGGCACCATCACCGACGTTGCGCGCGCAGGGCGCCTCGCTCACGCGGCCGGCGCACTCGTGTTCGTGGACGCCGTCCACTACGCACCCCACGCCCTCGTGGACGTACGCGCGATGGACTGCGACTTCCTGGGCTGTAGCCCATACAAGTTTTACGGCCCGCACATTGGCGTCCTCTACGGACGTGAGTCGCTGGTCGCCGCGCTGGACGTCCCCAAACTCGACCCCGCGCCCGACTGGCCCAGCGAGCGGCTCGAGGTCGGCACGCAGAACCATGAGGGAATCATCGGCACGGGCGCGGCCGTGGATTTTCTCGCGTCGCTCCAGAAGGCCGCACCCGCCACGGCAGCGAGGAGGCCGGAGAACGTCTCGCGGCGCGAACGCCTCGAAACAGCATTCGGCGCACTCCATTCGCGCGGCCAGGAGCTGGTCGAACGTCTGTGGACCGGACTGGCAGCGATTCCCGGCGTGACGATGCACGGCCCCACCCCTGAAAAGCCCCGCACCCCGACCGTCGCCTTCACCTTTCGCGGCCAACCCTCCATCGAAGTCGCCCGCCACCTCGCCACACGCGCCGTGTTCGTCTCCCACGGTGACTTCTACGCCTCAACGATCATCGAACTCCTCGGCCACGCGGCTGATGGCGTCGTGCGCGCCGGCTGCGCCTGCTACACGTCCGCAGACGAAGTCGATCGCCTGGTCACCGCGGTAACCGAGCTGGCATAGCTACTTCCGTACCGCCTTCGTTGCGGTAGCGGGCGCGCCCGGCGGCGGAAACGGCTTCTTGTGCGACACCCGCGTCTTGTCCAACGCGGCCAGGAACGGCTCGTACTTCGACCCCGGATGCCAGAGCACCCACCCGTCGAATCCGGCGTCGTATACGGCCCGCTTCTGCTCTCGCACCTCGTCGGGCCCATATCGCGGCTTGCCGAGCGTGAACGCCTGAAGCCAGGGCCGCACACGCTCGCCCGTCAGCCCGAGCTTCGCGTTGCGCTCGTGCGCGCGCAATATCGCCGCCCGCACGACTGCATACGGCTCCGCATTCGGGTGCGCGATGCTGAACGACCCGCCCGGATAGTGTGAAGGGTACACCATCGGGAGCAGCACATCGGCTGCCGGCGCCAGGTGCTCCCACTGCTGCCCGACCTCCAGCGCGCCGGGCACGGTCGTGACCAGCCCGAAAATGTCCGCCGTCGTCCGCACGCCGAGCTTCGCCAGGCGCGAGCGCGCGAGCGTGAGGAAATCGGCGAGCGCCTGCTCCTTGGTACGCGCGCCCTGGCCGGGAAATACCTGAGGGGGCAGTGACTTGTACGGCTCGGGAAAGCGGATGTAATCGAACTGCACCTCGCCAAAGCCGAGCTTTACCGCTTCCTCGGCCACCCGGATGTCGTACTCCCAGAGGTCCTTGTTAAACGGATTCACCCATGCGAGCCCCTTCTTATCGCGCCAGGTCGAGCCGTCGGCCTTGCGGATGTTCCACTGCGGGTTGACGCGCGCGGTGACCGAGTCCTTGAAGGTCACAATGCGCGCGATCGCCAGAATCCTGTGCGCCTTCAGCGTGTCGAGTAGCGCGCGCACGTTGGGAATTGCGCCTGCCCTGCCCGCGTTTTTCGCCACGGTCGGGTCGTTCGACGTGAAGTTGAGCCCGAACTCGTCCTTCACATCGATCACGAACGCGTTGATCTCCGTGGCGTCCGCAATCGCGATGAGCTGGTGCATCCGCTTGATGCTCTGCGCGGCGAAGCGATTGACGTAAAGCCCGCGGATGATCGCGGTATCGGCGGGAACAGTCTTGACGGCGGGCGCCTGCGCAAAACCCTGTGACGCGAGAACGAGGGCGGCGGCGATGAGTGTGAGTTTCACGGGTGTATATTAGACGAATGGCGCCCCGCCAGCGTATCGTCGCCCAAACCATCGTCGCATGGGCTCTCGCGGTCGCTGTGGTCGCTTGTGGCAAGGCGAAGTCCATCACGGCCCCACCGGCTGACCTTCTGGTTTCCACGCCGGACTCCGCATTCTGGATCACGAGCGACCAGCGCGGCCTCCGCATGCGCGGTGTCCCCATGCACCTGGCCCGCGTCGACGGGCGGTTCGAAGAGCTCTACGTAACCGACGACGACCGGTCGTTCTTCGATGCCGTGTTCGTCGGCCAGCGCCTGTTCATGCGCGACCTGGTGCGCGGCGACTCCGTGGAACTCCTGGCCGACAGCCTCGTGCCGCGCTTGGCGCACGAATACGCCTCCGCCAACCCGCGCGAGACGCGCCTCAGGCCGGGCGAAGACGCCAGTGACCACCCTGGCACCACGGCCACGGCCGACCTCCAGATCCTCGGCGTGTTCGGGCCGTATCTCTCATATGAATACCGCACGGATGTGGACGGGACCGGCTCCCGCGGCGATACGGACCGTCATGCCGCCCGGCGCGGCGTCCTCGACCTGCGCACCGGCGCGCAGGTGACGCTCGGCAAACTCTTTGGGCGTGCCACCGCCGATGACCTCATTGCGAAGGCCGCGGCCGAGTGGGCGCGGGCGCGGGACTCGCTGATGAATCGACGGGATCTCGAGAGCCGCCGCGCACAGCGCACGGCGGCGTCATTCACGTTCGACCCTTCGAGTTTCACCATCGAGGCCATCGATCGCGAACCGCAGGTGCTGTTCGGCGTGCCGGGGGTGGTCGAGGGCGGTGCCGCCGGCGCCCTCGAGCTCTCGGCGCAGCAGGTGGGCGCGCCCGCGTGGTGGGATGGTGTTCGGGGCGAGCTCCCTGAGGGGCCGGACTCCGCGCGCACATGGTCGCATGGGCGTCTCGAACTGTTCTCCCGCCTTGTTGCCGACGCCCAGCGTGCCCTGCTCGCGTTGCGCTATCCGAAGCGGCACCCGCTTCAGCTACGCGACTCGCAGCCGCTGCAATGGACGGTGGGGTCGGTGACGGCGCCGGTCGAGCGCGTCATCTGGCTCGACAGCGTAAACTCCGAGGCCAGGAGGGCGCTGCATCACGCGTTCAACGAAGCCTCCATGTACTCCGACGACAGCCGCATTGCGGTGCTCCATGCGATCCGGGATTCTCACTTCATTCTGACCAGCCATGTCACGGCCCAAACGCCCATCGCGTACCGTTCGCGAATCGCAGCACGACACGTCGGCACTCATGATGCCGACGGACGAGAACGCCCTGGGGCACGTGTTCGGCGGGGCGATTCTCGCGATGATGGACAAGGCCGCGGCGGTCTGCGCCATCCGGCATTCGCGCTCGACCTGCGTGACCGTGTCGGTGGACCGCGTGGACTTTCGCGAGCCGATTCTCGTGGGCGAGCTGGTGCACATGAAGGCGAGCGTGAACTTCGTGGGGCGGTCGTCGATGGAAATCGGAATCCGGATCGAGGCGGAGAACATGCTCACGGGCGTTCGCCGCCACACCAACTCGTGCTACATGACGTACGTCGCGATTGACGGCGATGGACGGCCCATCGAAGTGCCCTCACTCCTTCTCGAGACTGACGAGGAGAAGCGGCGCTTTGCGGCCGCCGCCGAACGGCGCCGGCTGAGACTCATGGAGCGCGACGACGAGAAGCGGCAGGACCAGCGCTCGGGCAAGAAAGCGAAATGAGTGGGCGGCCGCTGCAGGTGAAGCTGCCATACACGGCGGCGGGCGCGAACCGCGCGCTTCCACTCGTGCGGCGTATCGTGGACGATCTCGTCGCGTGTTATGGCGAGTGGCAGGCCGCCGTGAGCCGCTTCGAATACGCCACCACCGGCAGCCGCGCGGAGCAGCCTGATCCTGACGCGGCGCGGCTGGAAGCCGAGGCCCAAGGGCTCGCCGCGCAAATCCAGGGATTCGTGCACGAGTTGCAGGAACTCGGATTGGAATGCCGTGCGCTCGACACCGGGCTCGTGGACTTTCCGGGCGAAATGGACGGGCGTCAAGTCTACTTCTGCTGGATGCGGGGCGAAACGCGAGTGGAGCACTGGCACGACGTAGGGGCGGGCTTCAGCGGGCGGCAGCAGCTGCACGACTCGGAGCTCGCCCGGAACTAGCATATCCCGTCAGGTTTTCGGCGCACCAACCCCGGGAAGCCGCGCCCCGATCGCCGAGCCAGTTGGGGGGCCTTGTCGGTGCGGGAGCGCTCGATCGCCACGCGGAAGTCGGTGGCCACTCGTCGCAGCTCCTCTGTGTCAGAGTCGTTCATCGTGGCGAAGCCTCGCGCTCCGCTTCCACGGCGTCTGCAAATGGTACTTCGATCTCCATGCCGTCGCGCGCGCACGACACCGCCGGGAAAACTTCCTTCGCTTCGCGTTCGAGGTCCGAGGGATCGCGCGAATAGCGCGCGGAGAAATGCGTCAGCGCAAGCCTGCGCACGCCGGCGCGGGCGGCGACGCCGGCGGCTTCACGCGCAGTGGAGTGGCCGGTCTCAACTGCGCGGAGGGCCTCCTCATCGCCAAAAGTCGCTTCGTGCACGAGCAGGTCGGCTCCAGCGGCGGCCTCGACCGTCGCGTCACACGGACGCGTGTCGCCGGTGATCACAACGCGGCGTCCACTGCGCGTGGGGCCCACGAGCATGGCGGCCTCGATCACGCGGCCGTCCGGGAGCGTCACGCTTTCGCCCTTGGCGATCTGGCCCCAGAGCGGGCCCTCGGGGACGGCGAGTTCGCGCGCCATCTCGGGGTGAAAGCGTCCGCGCCGCGTATCCTCAACGAACGCGTATCCGACCGACACGCCGGCGCGATGCTCCACCGGGAATGGCAGAATCGCGTAGCCGTTGCGGGCGATTGGCGTGAGCGGGGTGACCTCGGCCACTTCAAGAGGGAACGAGAGCCGTTCCACGCCGAGCCCATCGGCGCGCTTGATCATTGCGTGCGTGCCCTTGGGGCCCCACAAGCGGAGCGGCTCCGTGCGCGCCTGGAGCGTGAGCGTGCGCAGCAGGCCGAGCAGGCCGAGGAAGTGATCGGTGTGAAAGTGCGTGAACAGAATGTCGCCAAGCGCGAAAGAAATGCCGTAGCGCATCATCTGGCGCTGGGTGCCCTCGCCGCAGTCCACGAGCAGCGTTTCGCCTTCGCGCACAAGGGCAACGGACGCGACGCCCCGCTCGATGGTGGGGCGTGATGCGGAAGTGCCGAGGAAGCGTACGCTGAGGCTCACGAGGGGAAAGATACGGCCCCATCCTCCAGCGGATACGTGGCGGCTATTACCGCACGGTGCTTTTCCTCATCGACGTTTCCGCCGCTCAGCACGATTGCCACGGGAAACTCCAGTCGCTCGATCCTGTCGGCGAGCAGGACGGCCACTCCGGCGGCGCCCGCGCCCTCGACCTTGAGTCCCTCTTCGATCCAGAGAAAGGCCATCGCGCTCGCGATGTCCTCCTCGCTCGCCACGGCGATCTCGTGGATCACGGCGCGCGCCTGCTCGATGGCTATCGCATCAGCCGAGCCGGAGAGCCCGTCCGCCAGGGTCTTGCGACTCGGGATCTCGGTTGGCTGCCCCGATGCAAAGGCGAGGGCCACCGCATTGGTGCGGTCGCTCTGCGCGCCGACGATTCGCACGTGGGACTTCTCGGCGCGCAGAAACGCACCGATTCCGGTGACAAGACCGGTGCCACCAATGGGAACGATGAGCGTGCGCAGCCCCGGCAGGTCTTCGAGCACCTCGAGCGCGATCGTGCCTTGGCCGGCGAGAAGCGTGTTGCCCGTGGTGGGGCTGACGAATGTCGCGCCGGTACGTTCCGCATGGGCGAGCGCCAGCCGCTCGGCGGCATCGTAGTTGGTCGCGGTCGCGTCCACCGCGGCGCCGAGCGCGATGATACGTTCGCGCTTGACGGGGGGCGCACTGCTCGGCAGGTACACCGTGGCCGGGATGCCGAGCTCGCTGGCGGCCGTGGCGATGCCGAGGCCATGATTGCCCGAGCTTGCGGTGACCACGCCTTTCGCACGGGTGGCGCTGTCGAGCGAGGCCAGCGCGTTGGTAGCGCCGCGAATCTTGAAAGACCCGGTGACCTGCTCGCATTCCGGCTTGAGCCAGACATCGCCACCGAGAAAGTCGCTCATGCCGACCGAGCGGCGGAGCACGGTGCGCCGGATGTGCGGAGCGAGGCGCCTCGCTGCGGCGCGGATTTCATCGGCGGAGGGAAGCATGTTATGGAAGTGTGTACGGGTCGAGACGCCCCTTCACAAGGGGGTGATTTCGCAACGCTGCCAGATGAAGGCGGTGCACATCGCGCTTTCAGTGCCCGAGCTCATTACAAGGTGGTCCGCCCGGCTGGAACGACCTGAGGCGGTTCGGGGACGAAGAAACGCGCGATTCTAATCGTGCAACGCTCGATTCTCATCGTGGTCCGATCGATGGGCGCCGTGCAACGTACGACGGCCCCGATGCACACATGATGCACGCCGATGGACTCTCGACCGACCCCGAGGCACGCTCGTCCGACTCTACAGCGAAAAACGGCGCTCAAGCGGCCCAGTGCCGTGTGTATAATACAAGAACCCTTACACTCCATGCGGGCACGCCTTCTCGACGTCCGCAATTCCATCCAGGAGTTCCATGAGCACAAAAGCAGCAGCCCCGAGCGCCGCCGCGAACCACGCAGCGCCTGAAGCGTTCGCCGGGCGCGCTCTGAGCGCCTCGATGACCGTGAACGATCTTGAGAAAAGCCTGGCATGGTACCGTGATGTCGTTGGGTTTGCCGTGGGGCAGGGGCACGAGCGCGAAGGGAAGTTGCGAGCCGTGTCGCTCGAAGCCGGAGCCGTGCGGGTCCTGATCAACCAGGACGACGGCGCCAAGGGAATGAACCGGGTCAAAGGGGAGGAGCTGTCACTCATGATCACGACAACGCAAAGCGTCGATCAGATTGCAAAGCGGATCAAGGAGGCCGGCGGCACACTCGAATCCGAGCCGACGGATATGCCCTGGGGGGCGCGGATATTTCGGCTGCGAGACCCGGACGGCTTCGCGCTGGCCATCTCATCGGAGAGACCGCCTGCCACAAACACTTGACTCCAGACTTCAGACTCTGCACCGAACTCTTGACTCTCGACCCCTCGACTATTAGACTCTAGTTAGTCTTTCGGCCCCGCCCGATAGCATCTTGGCGGGGCTTGTTCGTTGGGGGACCGGGTGCGACCGGCTTCAGCAGGTGCAGTTGCGCGCCCACGGGCCCGTTCGTCAAGGGGCTGTAGCTCAGCTGGGAGAGCGCTGCAATCGCACTGCAGAGGTCAGGGGTTCGATCCCCCTCAGCTCCATTTGAAACTTTACTGGCTGTTTTCGTGTATGGTGCTCAACAGGTAGATTGCCCGCCACCGCTCGGTAGGACGTAGAGTTCCAATGACGGTGTGCGTGGCACACCTGCGGGGCACCGATGGATGAAGAAGGACAAACAAGGCCGCTTGGCTCCCTGAGCCGGCGGCCTTCGAGTTTCTTACCACTTCATTCGATTGCGCAGACCCGTCACGTGCGCGACGTGGTGCGGTCCGTGCCACTGGTAAAGTGCGATGAGTTCATCCACGGTCATGGGCCCGCGCTCCGGATGGTTCAGCGTGCGCGAGTATTGTGCAGGGGTCATCGCCTTGAGGAGCACCACCCAGCGCTGGTGAATCGCGTCGAGCATCGAGAGGGAGACATCGACGGGCAGCGATTTGGCATCGTGCAGCTCGGCCCACTTGGCTTCGTCGTAGGGCTTGATGGTGGGATTGTCCTCAGTGAGAGCGAGGCGCGTACGCACATACGCGTTCATGTGCGAGTCGGGTACATGGTGCACCAGCTGGCGCACGGTCCAGCCGTCGGGCCGGTAGGGTGTATCGAGTTGTTCGTCGGAGAGTCCGTCCACCGCGCGCTTGAGGTGGGCCGGTGTTTCGGCTATCGCGGTGATCGAGGCTGCGCGTGATGCGCCGGAGTAGGAGGCGGGGGCCTGGAAGCGCCCGGTAGGAAATCGGAGGTCTGTTGTCATGCGCGCAATTTGGAGTGCGCGCGCGGGGAAAACAAAATGGCCCCCGGAAAAACCGAGGGCCATTCTGGTAATGGTGGGGGGAACCATTACAATCTGCCTGCAACTGTATCAAATGATGCGGAAGCAGGTCGCGCGCGTCAAGGGTGCAAGGGAGCGGGCGTTGCTCGGTGGTGTGGGGGCTGGTAGAATTCGAGTCCGTCGCCCGAGTGCGGATGCGCGCAGTTCGGGAGAGGACTTTTTTGCCCCTTGGTGTAACTGGCAACACGCCTGACTCTGGATCAGGAGAGTCCTGGTTCGATCCCAGGAGGGGCAATGTTAGTGGACACCGAGTTACGACACGAAGGGCGCCTCTCGCAGGCGCCCTTCGGCATTTCCTTACCCCTGCGCCCCGCGCGCTACGGGATCACAACATTCGACAGGTCCGTCACGGCCTTCTGAAGCATCAGGATCTTGGGCTGGTCGCACGAGCCGCGCGCGTCGGCGTCGAGCTGCGAGGAGATCTCGGTCAACGTGTTGTGCCGCGCTGGACCGGTCGACCGCTCGGCCGTCGCCAGCGACTGCCGTACCGCCGCAATCCGGCTCGACGACAGGCACTTGTTGCGCTCCAGTTGGTCCACATACGCCTTCGCCAGCGGGAAGCTCGGCGGCCAGATCATACGCGGTTGGTCCTGAGCGTTGAACTGGTCCCAGTGTACGGTTTTTGCCGCGTCGATCTCATTCTGCGAGATGAACTCCGTGGGCGTGAGTTCGGCAACGTCCAGGCCGCGGGCAATCTCCGAGCTGATGATCTGGCCATTGTACCAGTATGCCGACCAGGAGCCGCCCATCGTGAAGCGCGTGGAGTCAATCGGCCCGCGGTCGAAGTACGCAATCTCCTTCGGGTGCGCGGCGTCGGTCCAGTCGAACACCGAGATACCGCCCTGATACCACGCCTGCACCATGACGTCGCGGCCGGGGATCGGAATGAGTGACCCGTTGTGCGCCACGCAGTTCTCCTTGTCCGTCTGCACCGCGGGGAGTTTGTAATAGCTCTGGAACTTGAGCTTGTTGTTCTCGATCGTGAAGATTGCGTCGGCGCCCCACTCCTTCTTGTCGCCGGCGCGGCACTTGGGCGCGCCGCCTCCACCCCACTCGTCAGAGAAGAGCAGCTTGGTGCCGTCGTTGTTGAATGTCGCCGAGTGCCAGTAGGAGAAGTTGGAATCCGAGACGGCATCGAGGCGGACGGGATTGACCGGATCCCTGATGTCGAGCAGGTAACCGTGGCCTTCACAGGCGCCGCCGGCGATCCCGCGTGACGGATAGACCGTGATGTCGTGGCACTGCCTGATGGGAGAATCCGCCGAGACTCCGGGGGTCGTGACCGTCGCATTCGGGTTTGGGGCAGTCACCCGGTCGATGATCGCCTGAAGTCCGGCCCTGAGTGCCGCACTGTCGGCCGCAGTCGCCGTTGACGGACCCGGTGGCGTGGTGGCGGTCCCTGGCGTAGAGGGAGTGCCGCCACGCGCCTTGATGATGCTCTCGAGCTGTGCACGAATGAAGAAATTATTGACTGCGAACTCCGTGTGCGTGTTCGCGTTGATAGCCGTGTAGCCGCCCACTCGCTTCGTGGAATCGACCGCCCGTGCGGTTGCGGCCTTGTCGGCGTCCGACGGGCCGTGCGACGCCGCAGCCGTCACGCCTGCGAAGATATTCGCGCGATTGACCACGGCGGCCTGCTCAGGATGCGCGAGCGGAACCTTGATGATCTCGATCCGCATCAGCGAGGAATTGGCGTCCTTGTCCGGTACCGCACCCACACAGCCCGGCAGCTCGGTCGGCGAGCGGACGATGAACGAGCCGGAGACATAGACGTACACGTTGTCGCGATCGCTCGGGTTCTCGACAACCGTGTGCGTGTGCGACCCCCGACAGGTCTGGACGTTGGCGACGAGCTTGGGATTGCGGATGTCACTGATGTCGAACACGCGTACGCCGCGCATGCGGTCCTTCACCACAGAGTCTGCGCCGCCACCCGACTGGCTGCCCGCCTTGCAGTCGGTGCGGCCGTTGAACGCCTCGGCCGACATGAACATCAGGTTCTTGTAGACCGAGACATCGTTCTGCGACGCCGGGCAGCTGTATGCGGTGACCATGACGGGCGACGCTGGGTTGGTCATGTCCCAGACCACCGGCCCGTTGTAGTTGCCCTGAATCGCGTACTTGCCGGTGAAAGCGAGGTCCGAGTTCGTGATGCCGAGGAAGCCTGGCGGCGACACCGCCTTCGCGATGACCTTCATCCCGAACGTCGCCTCGCCAGCGTCCATGAGGCCGGCTTTGAGGCCTTCGCGCGGATCGCGCCTGGTCGGGCTCGCGGCAGGCGCAGGCGCCGGTGTTGGCGGGTTCGAGCTCGCGCACGCCGTGACGATGACGAGTGCCGCGATTCGGGAAATCCGGGTGGTAGACGAAACGCTCATTGCAACTCCTCGTGGGTGGCTAAGGGGACGCACGGCCGCGCGTGAAATCAACGCGCGACGAGCAGCATGTCCAGCATGCGGTTGACCTCGGTTGTCTGGTCCACGTTCACGTCGGCCGCGAACTTGAACACCGCTTCGTCCTGCGCGGCATCATGATGCGAGATCAGTTCCTGTACCATCACGATGGCGCCGCGATGGTGCTGGATCATGAACGTGAGGAAGAGGCGGTCGAACTCCGGACCCCGCGCGGCGTCGAGCTGCTTCATCTGCTCCACGCTCAGCATGCCCGGCATCAGCATCATGTGCTCTTCGCCCGCCATCATCATCTTCATGCCGGCGGGATTTGACTCCGGCACCGGCTGGTTGCGGTCCTGGAGCCAGCGGCTCATCATCGCGATCTCGTCCGTCTGGGCGTTGATGATTCGCTCGGTGAGGCGGATGACGGCCGGGCTCGCGCCGTGCGACGGCGCCCAGCTCGACATCGCGATCGCCTGCGCGTGATGGCTGATCATCGTCGACATGAAGCGGATGTCTGCTTCCGTGTACGGATGGCGCACGCTGTCGGCACGGGCGCGGGCCTTGGCGGCCTCGGGACCCATCGTCGCCAGTCCCGTGTCCGGCGCCGATGTGCGCCCGGTTGCACACGCTGCAACTCCCGCAAGGGCGATCGCGGCGATGCCGGTTCTAATGGAGGGTGGGCGCATTCCGATGGGATGGATGAGTCGTGTCATGCCGGCCATTTTGTGTTAGATCAACATTGGGCCAAAAGAGTTCGCTTGCGCCAGCTTTCAGGGGTACGCCCCCCCCCGCGGCGGCCTTCCAACCCTTGGGCGGATGCCGTTGTCCAACGATAGCGAACAACCCCGAGGCCGCCATGCGTATGAAAGCGTTGGTCCTTGCGTCAGTCCTCCCCGTCGCCCTGGCCTTCGCGCCGTCTGGCGCGAGCGCGCAGCGATATTACTCCAGGAGCTGTTGGGATCGGTACGGCTCGCGGTCCTGCTGGTACGACGCCGAAGACGCGCGGCTGGCGCGCGAGGAAGCCGCGCGCGTGCGGGCCGAAGCGCGACGGGAAGCGGCTCGTGCGCGGGCCGATGCGCTCGAGGGCGCACGATGGGCGCGCGAAGAGGCCGCGCGCGTGCGGGCCGATGCGCAATGGGAAGGCGTGCGTGTGCGCGCAGAGCCCCCATGGGCCCGGGCCGAGGCGCGGCGCTGGGCGCGAGAGGACGCTGCGCGGGCGCGCGAAGAGGCGCGGTGGGAGCGGGAGCGCGTAC
>DASZZO010000064.1:0-7006 GCA_035544915.1 Gemmatimonadaceae bacterium
CGGGACGTCAAGCCGGAAAACATCCTTCTGCAGTCGGGCCATGCGCTCGTGACGGACTTCGGTATCGCCCGCGCGCTCTCGGCGGCCGGCGCCGAACGAATCACGATGACGGGACTCGCGATCGGCACGCCTGCCTATATGAGTCCCGAGCAGGCAGCGGGCGAACAGGATGTGGACGGACGCACCGACCTCTACGCACTCGCGAGCGTGCTCTATGAGCTGCTGACGGGCGAGCCGCCATTCACCGGATCGAACATCGACTCGATCATCGCTCAACGCTTCACTCGGCCCGCGCCGCGCGTGTCGCTCAAGCGCGCGGGAGTATCGAGGCCGGTGGAAGGAGCAATTGCCACCGCGCTGGCGCGCGCTCCGGAGGACCGGTACTCGACCGTCGAGCGATTCGCCGAAGCGCTCGCGTCGACCGCCGTCGCAAGCACAGACGCGAATCTCGATCGATCGATCGCGGTGCTGCCGTTCGCCAACATGAGCGGTGACCCTGAGAACGAGTATTTCTCGGACGGCATATCCGAAGAGATCATCAATGCCCTCGCGCAGCTCCCAGAACTGCGCGTGGCCGCGCGCACGTCGGCGTTCTCGTTCAAGGGGAAGAACGTGGACCTGCGCTCCATCGGCGACCAGCTCGGCGTCAGCACGGTGCTCGAGGGGAGCGTGCGGAAGGCCGGGAGCCGCCTGCGAATCACGGCACAGCTGATCAACGTGGCGGACGGCTACCATCTCTGGTCGGAACGGTACGACCGCGAACTGACGGACGTGTTCGCCATTCAGGATGAAATCGCGAATGCCATAGCCCTAAAGCTGAAGGTGGCGGCCGGCGCGCACACGAGCCAGCTTGTGAAGCCCGCCACGGACAACCTGAACGCCTACGACCTGTACCTGAAGGGGCGCGCGCTGGAACTGCAGCGCGGACCGGCGCTGGTGAAGGCGGTCGAATGCTTCGAGCAGGCGGTCGCACTCGACGCCGGCTACGCGGCAGCGCATGCGGAGCTCGCGAAATCGCTGCTGCTGCTGAGCATGTGGGGAATGCGCAGTCCCGCCGAGACGCACGCGCGCGCTGCGGTCGCCACGGCCCGTGCGCTCGAGTCCGACGAGAGCCTGGTCGCGTCGCACGTGGCACAAGCGATGTTCGCCTTCTGCGTGGAGCTCGACCGCGCGAAGGCGGCTCGGGCATGGGCGCGTGCCGTAGCGCTCGATCCCGCCGACGTCGAGGCACGCGCCCTGCGCGCCGACTACGATCTCACGTACGCGCGCGGCGCATGTGACGACGCGGTGCGTGAAGTCGGTATCGCCCTGGCCGCGGACCCGCTGAACGTGAACGCGCGGGCACATCTCTCACTGATCCTGGCCTGGGCCAGCCGATTCGACGAAGCGGAGACCGAGGCGCGAAGGGCGATCGAACTCGGGCCCGGCGTATTCTATGCGCATTGGGCACTGGTACACGCGCTCGTACTCGGACCCCACGCGGACGCGGGAATCGGGGCGGCGACCGCCATGCTGTCCGCCTTCGGTCGCCACCCGTGGCCGATGATGGCGCTCGCGCTCGCCAGCGGCAAGACCGGGCGCGCCGACGTCGCCGGCGCACTGTACGCCGAGCTGGCCGCACGTTCGCTCACCGAGTACGTGCAGCCGAATGTTCTCGCCGTCACGGCGTTTGGCGCGGGGCGGCGTGACGACTTCTTCCGGCACTGGCGCGACGCGATGGCGAATCGTGATCCGATGTTCGCGCTGCTCGCGGCGCACTGGCCTCCGTTCGCTTCGGTGCGGAGTGAGCCGGAATTCGTGCGGGTGCTGAAGGAGATCGGGTGGGATCGTCCCTTTGAGGGCGCCGATGCGTGAACACCCGATCGACCTTCGCGACCAGCTACAGCGCGCGCTCGGCGATGCGTACTCTCTCGAGCGAGAACTGGGTGGCGGCGGCATGTCGCGCGTGTTCGCGGCGACCGAACGCGCGCTCGGCCGCACCGTCGTCGTAAAGGTCATCGCGCCGGGACTGGCCGAAGGCGTGAGCGCCGAACGGTTCGGCCGCGAAATCCAGCTCGCCGCCTCGCTCCAGCAGGCGAACATAGTGCCCCTGCTCGCGGCCGGCGACGCGGGGGGCGTGCCGTACTACACAATGCCGTTCGTGCAAGGCGAGTCGTTGCGCGGCCGGCTCGCCACTGGGGCGCCGTTTTCGATCTCCGAAGGAGTGGGTATCCTGCGTGATGTCGCGCGCGCGCTGAGCTATGCGCATGCCCGAGGCGTGGTGCATCGCGACATCAAGCCCGACAACGTGCTGCTCTCACACGGTGCTGCCGTAGTTACGGACTTCGGTATCGCGAAAGCCGTTTCTGCAGCGCGAACGAATCCCGGCGGCGCCACGCTCACGCAGGCAGGCACGTCCATCGGGACGCCCGCGTACATGGCGCCGGAGCAGGTGGCAGGCGACCCGAACGTGGACCACCGTGTGGACCTCTACGCGTGGGGGTGCCTCGCGTACGAAGTGTTCACGGGAGCGCCGCCGTTCGTGCGTGAGTCACCGCAGCGAGTGCTTGCCGCGCACCTCGGCGAAACGCCCGCGCCAATCGCCTCGCGCCGTGCGGACCTGCCGCTGTCGCTCGCGACCCTGGTGATGCGCTGCCTCGCCAAGGCGCCCGCAGAGCGACCCGCGAGCGCGGACGAGATTCTGCGCGACCTCGACGCCGTATTCACGCCGGGCACCACCTCCGCCGAACGGCCGACGCCCGCGGGTGGCCGCGTCACGCGCCGCAACCTGCTGATCGCCGCCGTGGTCGTGGCGGCGGCCGTAACCGCCCTCGGGACTCTGCGGAACCGTGGGCGCGGGGCGGCACCGCCTGCCGCTGCACAAGAGCGTTCCGTCGCAGTGTTGCCCCTGGCCAATCTCAGCGGCGACAAGGCCGACGACTATTTCGGCGTCGGCCTCTCGGAGGAGATGACGCGGGCGCTGAGCAAGAACGGCGTGCGGGTGATCGGCCGCGTGAGCGCCGGCGCGCTGCAGGCGAAGGGGATGGACGAGCGCGAAATCGCCAGGCAGCTCGGCGTGGGCTCGCTTCTCACGGGCAGCGTGCAACGCGCCGAGGGCCAGGTGCGCATCAACGTATCCCTGATCTCGGCGGCCGATGGCGCCGTGCGCTGGACCGAGAAGTACGACCGTCCACTGATGAACGTATTCGCGGTGCAGGACGAGATTGCGCGCATGGTGGCCGCGAAGCTGCTCGGGTCGTTCGGCGGTGCGCGCACTGCAGCGGCTTCGAAGGTTGAAACGGCCGATCCCGAAGTTTATGCCCTGTTCCTGCAGGGGCAGGTGCTGTTCAATCGCCGTACCGCCCAGAGTCTGAAGCAAGCAATCTCCTTGTTCGAGCAGGCGACAGCGCGCGATCCGAAGTTCGCGCGCGCGCAGGCCATGCTGGCGATGTCGGATGCCGTGCTCCCCAACTACGACTTCACCGGGACCGAGGCGTCGCAGGACAAGGCACTGGCGGCCGCGACACGGGCGATCGCGATCGATTCAACTGTCGCCGAAGCGTACACCGCCATGGCATGGGTCCGCGCGGCGCGCGGAGCATCGCGCGAAGCCGACCGACTCTACACTCGAGCTCTGGCGCTGGACTCGACGGTGGCCACCGCATGGGGATGGCACGGGCTGCTCGCGTACTGGAAGGGAGACTTCGCGCTCGCACACCGGCGTGTGGCGCGCGCCCGTGAGCTCGAGCCAGTGTCGTTGATCGTCCGGACGTGGGACGTGCAGATCCTGCTGAATGAGCGGCGCTTCGCGGAGGCCGAAGCCGCGACGCAACGCATCATCGAGATGGACTCGACGTTCGCGGTCAACTGGTCGTCCCGCGCCGATGCCCTGATCGGGCTCGGCCAGTACGCGGAGGCCGTGGGAATCATGGAGCGACGTGTCGCGATGCTCCCGCCGACGCCCGCGACGGAGACACACGGCATCCTGGCGTACGCATATGCCCGCGCGGGAAACGCGGCGAAGGCGCGCGAGATGCTCGATAGAATGCGTTCGGCGAACGGCGGCAAGCTGCCACCCATGGGCGTCGTCGCCGCGACGACGGACCTCCTCGGCGACCGCGATGCGGCCGTGTCGCAACTTGCCGACGCGATCGCGAAGCACGATCCGTGGGTCGACGTATTCAGCCGTTCGGAACGTTACGACCGGCTGCGCCAGGACCCACGGGCCGCCGCCATGTTGACGAAGGTCGGCTCGTGGTGAGGCATCCCCCGGAGTCAGGAGTCCCGTTTCACCTCCGACGCTCCCACGGTCGCACCCTTCTTTTTCGACCACCGATTGTACCAGCTCATCATGTAGAGCTGCGTGCGCATCCAGTTCGTCGGCTTCGAGCCGGTGCCGTGATACTCGCCGTCGAAGCGCAGGAGTGCCGCGGGCACGCCGCGCATCTTGAGCGCAGCATAATACTCTTCCGATTGGGGCATCGGCGTGCGCATGTCCAGCTCGCCAGTCATGAGCAGCACCGGTGTGGTCACCTTGCCGACGTACATCAGCGACGAATGGTCGAGCCAGGGCTTCGGGTCCTCCCAGAACGGCTTCTCGAACCATGCGTACGTGAAGAGGGGAATGTCGGTGTGGCCGGCGAAGCTGAGCCAGTCGATCACCGGACAGCGCACCGCCGCCGCGGCAAACCGATCGGTGTGGCCGATGACCCAACTCGAGAGGACGCCGCCGCCCGAGCAGCCGCCCACATACATCCGGTCGGTGTCGATGTAGCCCTTGGCAACGGTCGCGTCGACGGCCGCGATGAGGTCGTCGTAGTCGGGACCGGGATAGTTATGGTATATCGCGTTGCCGAATGATGAGCCGTATCCCGTCGAGCCTCGCGGATTTGTGTACAGCACGACGAACCCGTTGGCCGCGAAGTTCTGGTAGACAGGGTTAAAGCCGACGTTGTACGCGCCATGCGGGCCGCCGTGAATCTCGAAAATGAGCGGATACTTCTTCGAAGGATCGAAGTTGTACGGCTTGACGATCCAGCCCTCGACGTCGGTGTTATTGGTGGAGCGGGCGACGATTCGCTCTTCGGTGGCGAGCTTGAGGCGAGAGAGCAAACCCTCATTCACGTGCGTGAGCTGTGTGGGTCCGGCCGCGGCGCCGCGTTTGCTCGCGTCTACGCGCACCACGTTGGGCGCGTCGCTAAAGGCGCTGCGAATGCCGGCAGCGATACCGGTGCGGGCGAGCGAGCTGACGCTCAGCATGTGCGTGCCGGCCGTCACCATGATGGCCCCCGTGCCCGAAACCGGAGCGAAGTAGACGTTGGCCGTGCCGTGTTCGGATACGTTGAACATAGACGCCACTCCCGTCGCGCGCCCACATGATGTTGTTGGGATCGCGGTCGAGCGACGAGATCTTCTGCACACCGCTGCCATCGGCGTTCATCGTGAAGATCTCCGGCGCCTGGTAACTCGCCTTGGTGTTCGAGTACCCGCTGAACGCCACCTTCCGCCCGTCCGGCGAGAACACCGGGTCATTCCATGCGCCGTCCTGCGAGGTCAGCCGCCGCCTGGCGCCAGTGGCCACGTCGATGGCGAGGATGCTCGAGTTGCGGTAGACGAGATCAGCCTTCGGGTCGTCGATCGCGGCGACGGCGATGGTCTTGCCGTCGGGCGACCAGTCCCAGCCGACGGCACCGGTCTGGCCGTCGAAGCGGGCCCCCACACTCCATTCGCCGCTGGAGATGGCGCGCGGCGTTCCGCCCTCGGCCGAAACGGCGAACAGATGCAGGTAGCCGCGCGTGGTGAAGCCAACGCGGTCCTGCCGATAGTGAAGATCGGTTTCGTATTTCGGCGCCGGGGTCCAATGCGCGCCTTGCGGGGCGGCCGGCATGTCGATGGGCCATTTGTTTTCGTTCGGCACGAGCATGCTGAAACCGATCCACTTGCCGTCGGGCGACCAGCGAATGTCGCCGATGTTCTGCTCGACCCGGGTGATTTGCGAACTCGCGCCCTCGGCGTCCATCCAGCGCACGTAGACCTGCGTGCCCCGGGGATCGCCCATGTTCAGGTAGGCGACTCGCGTTCCGTCGGGGGACCAGCGCGCACTGCCGCCCTTTGTCAGGAACCGATTCCTCGTACCGTCGGCGTTCATGATCCAGAGCGCTGCGTCGAACCGGTCCTCGAGCTTGTTGACAAACCGCCGTGTATACACGATCTGCGTGCCGTCCGGCGATATCTGCGGATCAGCGACTTGCTCGAGGTCGAGGAACTTCTCGACCGTGAACAGCGTGTCGGATTTCTTTTCCTGGGCGAGGAGTGCGACGGTCGGCGCGCAGAGCGGCAGGAGCAGGATCGCGAACAGACGGCGGAGAGTCGGGCGCATGAGATCCCTCGGGGGGAAAAGAAGGGGATGCGGTAATGTGGTTGTTGAAGGCCCGCGGCGCCAACGCGCCGTCGGGTCTGCTGTGTACTGCGGTTGCCGTGCGGTCTGCCGCCGCGCCCCGTGACGAAGTCTCGTCGCTGCTATATTTGCCGAGCACGGCCGATCCGTTCACAGTGACCGGCGGATGCGTGCGCCCCTGTGAGACCGCAGGCCCCTTTCATGCAGCTCGGGTTATTCAGTTTCGCCGAAGTCAATCCTGACGCAACAGCCAGCGGGGCGGTTACCCCGCAGCAGCGCCTGCACAATCTGGTCGAAGAGATCGAGCTCGCCGACGAGCTTGGCCTGGACGTGTTCGGCATTGGCGAGCATCACCGGCCCGATTTTGCCGTCGCCACGCCGGCCATCATTCTCGCCGCCGCCGCGGTGCGCACCAGGCGAATCCGGCTGACGAGCGCCGTGACGGTGCTCAGTTCGGACGATCCGGTGCGCGTGTTTCAGGAGTTTGCCACCGTCGACCTCCTGTCTGGTGGACGCGCGGAGATCATGGCGGGCCGCGGGTCGTTCGTCGAGTCCTTCCCGCTGTTCGGCTATGCGCTGGACGACTACGACACGCTGTTCGAGGAAAAGCTCGACCTCCTGCTGAAGCTG
>DASZZO010000065.1:0-1856 GCA_035544915.1 Gemmatimonadaceae bacterium
CCCGGATGCTTTCTGCGCGACGAAGGCCAATAGCCCGCATTATTCATCAGTGAGCGAGTTTCTGATCGTGCAGACGTCTCCGAGTGTCTGAGACGCATCTTGACGAGTGCTGATGGACCGTAACGGCGGTTTGATGGCCTGGTGCGTCAGGTTAAGCCGTTGCGGGCCCCGCTGGACGCGCTGCCGACGACACCTCCGGCGCGAGGGTGCAACGTGCAGAGACGGGCGAGCCGATTTAGGCGGGTGCCGCGCCGAGGGCGCGCGCGACGCGAGCCCAGATGAGGGCCTCGGGATGGGATCGCGGGAAATGCAGGACGATCCGACGGACAGAGCGCACGACCTGCACGCCGATCGTGATCAGCGCCTGGCGCAGCCGCGAGACTTGCGCGCCGCGGAGCGCGGTTCGGTCGGCGCGGAGTTGCAGCTCCTGGCAGAGGACGAAGGCCGCCGCTGAGAGGGTGATGCGCAGCTGATTGGCCCAGAAGCTGGTGCAACTGGTGCGCCCGAAGGCCAACGCCAGTTTCAGTTCCTTGAACCGATTCTCACTGTCGCCGCGTGCGCAGTAGACGTGGGTGTAGATCCATTCGGGCGTCTGCCGCAGATTGGTGATGACATAGCGCGGGTTGTCGCGGGGCTCGCGTCCGTCGTGCCACACCACTTCGGCTTTAATGATCGTCCGTCGCGGCGTCGCCCACGAGCGCGCCTGATAGGCCGCCTCCGCATAGGTGGTCGCCGTGTCGTGCGTCGTGGCGACGACCGCTCGGAGCGGCGCGACCGATGCTTCGGCGAGTCGCGCGAGGACCGCGTTCCCCGCCATGGCGACGACATACTCGACCCCGGCCGCCTCCAGGTGCGCAAAGATCTCTGGCGTGGCATAGCCCGCGTCGAGCCGGACGCGGAGCCGGGCACCGGGAAAGGCGTGCCAGAGTTTGGGGAGCAACCGGTGGAGCAGACTCACCGTCCCCGCCGTGCCCGCCGCATTGCCCGGACGCAGGATCGCGGCGACAAGGTATTGCCGGGGCTCTTCGTCGAAGGTGAGTGTCGCGACGAGGGGCAGATAACACCAATGCTCGTAGAAGCCATTGAAGAAGGTGAGCTGCTGCGCGCCGTGGGTCTGGTCTTCGGTGACATCGAGGTCGATCGTAATCAGCCGGACGCTGCGCCGCCGGCGGCGATGCCGCGCGATCACCGTGTCGGCGAGCGCGTGGCTCATCGCGAGCAGCATCCCCGGGGCGGCTGTGTGTTCGAAGCGCGAGATCGTCGGCTGAGACGCCAAGCGGCCGCCCTCGATCGGATCGCGGTCCAGCAACAGTTTGTGGATCGGATCATCGGCGAGCCGGTCGCCGTCGTTGCCATCAGGATGGCCACACGCGATCGCGAAGACGCGCTGCGCGAGCAGATCGCCGACGCCATGCGTCACCCGCGCCGACGCGCGCGCATCGGGCACGGTCGCGGTCAGCGCCGCCAGCAACCCCAGCTGGCGATCGGCCGCCTTCAGCAAGATCGCGCCGCCGTCGGAACTGGCGTGAGGCTGATCAAAAGTGGCGAGCAGGGGCCGATCGGCCAAGTCGGAAAACAGAACACTCTGTGCTATCGTCGGGTCGTTCACGCAATCGCCTCCGTTTGGGGAAAACGCCGTCTAGTCCACAGCGTAGTACCCACTCGGGGGCGTTTGTGTTTCAGGAAAACTCGCTCACTCGTGAATTATCCGGGCTAGGGCCCCGACTCAGTCGGGCAGCAAGGCGATCAGTTGTGTTTGGCTGGGGCGACGGGCCGGCCTTCGGCGTGACAGGCCGCGCAAGACCAAGTCACCCTGATGCTTCCTGCGGATTTCTCGTCTTCTTGTTTCGACAAGA
>DASZZO010000066.1:0-2012 GCA_035544915.1 Gemmatimonadaceae bacterium
CCTCCCGGCGTTCATCCCGCGTGCGGCCTACGCGCAAGTGCGCATGAAGTTCTGATATGGCCCCTGTCTGTCAATAGGCGCGTGAGGATTCCTCGCGGATGACCGCGCTAATGGAGAGCATTGGATGGGATGCGTTACACCCGACGGGGAACGCGACGCACGAACGTTGGGCGACGATGGATCAGTCTGATATCCGCGGGCTGGGTACCGCATGTCATCGGTTCATCGCGGGGCTGCCTCGATCTAGGGTCGGGGATCATCGTGTTGGATGCCCACTTAGAACTCTCGAGGATTCCCCTCATCGGGTTCGCGCGTCGCGTTTCCAGTCGGGTGGATCGAGCTGTGGGATGTTTCTCCGTTCAGTGGACAGGCGGCGCGTGCCGAGCGACGTCCCAGACGAAGGCGGCGAGCTCTCGAGCGATGGCCACACAGATCTTGTTCGGGTGCAGGCCGCGAGCGGCGAGCCGGCGGTAGCGGCTGCACAGGCGCAGCTGGGCGCGCCAGGCAATGTCGCGCAAGGTCTTGGGTTGCCCTTGCTGGCGGGCGATGAGTGCGCGGCTGATCCGAGCGGGGTAGCGGTAGTTCCAAGCCGATTCGATCAAGATGCGCCGGACATGGGAATTACCCGCCTTGGTGATGGCCCCCTGCACGCGCGACTCGCCCGTGGAGTACTCGCTGGGCACCAGCCCGAGGTAGCTCATCAATTGCCTGGGGTGCGCGAAGCGCGAGAGGTCGCCCAGCTCGGCGACCAGGGTCACGGCCGCGACGAAGTCGATGCCCCTGAGCGTCATCAGTGCGGCTACGGCGGGCGCGAAGCGCCACGGGGTCACCTGCTCGCGCAGCGCCGTGGTGATCCGTTCGACGCGATCGGCCGCATCGCGCACCGCGCCGCGGTACTCGACATAGGCGATATCCTGGGCCGGATGAGGGAACGTGATATTCGCGAGGTAACGCTCGTGCGCCATCGTCCACGACGTCTTGCCCTCGTAGCGATGGCCGTGGCGCAGCAGCATGGCCTTGAGCTGCTGGCGCGCCTTGAGCCGCGCTCGTACTGCATCCTCACGAGCCCGCGACAAGTCCCGGATGGCCTCGTCGCGCGCATCCGGAATCGCGATTGGCGTGAGCTCCCCGGCACGCAGGTAGCGCGCCAGCGTCAGCGCATCGCGACGGTCGGTCTTGATGCGCTCGCCCGGCTTGCGCGGCATCTTCGCCACCGCGATCACTTCGCACCGGTACCCATGCTCGCCCAGCTGTCGCGCCAGCGTGTAGCCGCACGGCCCCGCCTCGTAGGCGACAAGCAGCTCCTCGGGTCGCCCCAGATGCGACAACGTCTTGAGCACCTCGCTCAGACGCGAGCCGGTGGTCCCCACGAACCTCGGCGCCGCCCGGCCCGGCGCCGCTATGCCTGCTGCAATGGATTCCTTGTGGACATCCAGACCCACGTAACCAGTGATATCGTTTTCCATGGTCTGCCTCCTGTGCTGATTGCAGAGCACGCCCTCGGGCGTTCTGCATGTGGCTCTACGCGGTCATTCGCGCAATCCACGATACGACGGGAGGCAGACCTCCTTCCGATTTCTCGATCCAGCCTCTGCCTCACCGGCAGGGGCCATGTTGTCTATGGGGATTGTTCACCCGGACTAAGCCGGAGATGCGGGTCGTTTAGGCGCAGAACGTGCGCGAGCGCAGTGCTCAAAGCCTCCTGAAACTGCGCCGTCGGCTGCCCGGAGAAACAGGCGGGCAGCCCGAGCGCGATCCTAGCGCGGCGTGATCGTGCCGCTATCGTCGGAGATGAGGATCTCGACGCGTCGGTTCAGCTGGCGGCCCGCCACCGTGTCATTTCCGGCAGCTGGATAGGATTCGCCGTATCCCCGCGAAGTAATTCGGTCCGTCGCGATGCCCATCCCCAGCAGGGCATACCGCACCGAATCGGCACGTTTTTCCGAGAGCTCCTGGTTGTGGCTGTTACTGCCGGTGCTGTCGGTGAAGCCCTCGATCATCATCTTGCGCTG
>DASZZO010000067.1:0-6730 GCA_035544915.1 Gemmatimonadaceae bacterium
TTACGTGGCGCGCGGCGTTCCAGAAGGCCCGGATGATGGCACGCTCGCGCCGTGGGCGGTGGTCGCGTCGCTGCCCTTTGCGCCGGAGATTGTGCTGCCAACAATTGAGTATTTCAGCGACCTCGGTCTCCACGCGGAGCATCCCTATGGCTTCAAGGCCTCGTTCAATGCAACGTGCCGGGAGGGCAGCACGCATCCGGCTGGCTGGGTCTCGCCCTGGCATTTCGGGGTGAATCTCGGGCCCATTATCACGATGGTCGAAAACTACAGATCCGGGCTTGTGTGGCAGCTCATGAGAGAATGCCCGTACATCGGCGCGGGCCTGCGCCGCGCCGGCTTCACGAACGGCTGGCTCTAGGACGCGATGGAAGTGAATGCGCGCGCGGGCAAGCCCGCCGAGCCGGCGATGCTGGAGAACATCCCGAGACTGATGACGGCGTACTTCGCCGAGCGTCCCGATCCTCTCATTCGAGCGCAACGGGTATCGTTCGGGACGTCGGGTCATCGCGGATCGGCGTTCGACCGCTCGTTCAATGAGGCGCACATCCTCGCCATCACGCAAGCCATCTGTCTGCACCGGCGAAGGGAAGGAATCGACGGGCCACTCTTTCTGGGGATTGATACGCACGCCCTGTCGGAATCGGCCTTTGCTAGCGCGCTCGAGGTGCTCGCTGCGAACGGCGTAGACGTGCTGCTCGACGACAGAGCAGGCTACACGCCCACGCCCGTGATATCGCATGCCATCCTCACGCATAACCGGTCCCGCCGGACGGGGCTCGCCGACGGAATCGTCGTCACGCCCTCGCACAACCCACCCCGCGACGGCGGCTTCAAGTACAACCCTCCGCACGGTGGTGGCGCCGACACGAACGTCACGGCGTCGATCGAAAATGAGGCCAACAAGCTTCTCGAGGCGTCGCTGGCGGGTGTCAAACGCATTCCGTTCGAGCGGGCCCGCATCGCAGGCACGACGCACCGCCACGACTACATGGATGCCTACGTCGGCGATCTTGCGAACGTCGTGGACTTCGACGCGATACGCGCCGCCCAGCTCCACCTGGGCGTCGACCCGCTCGGTGGTGCAGGTGTGCGCTACTGGGGGATGATCGCCGAACGATTCGGCGTGCCGATCGAAGTGGTGAGCACCGAGGTCGATCCGACCTTTCGTTTCATGACGGTCGACTGGGATGGGAAGATCCGCATGGATCCCTCCTCTGCGTGGGCGATGCAGCGTCTCATCGGCGTCAAAGACCGATTCGACGTTGCGTGGGCATGTGACACTGACCACGACCGTCACGGGGTGGTGACCAGGAGCGCGGGCCTCCTCAACCCGAACGCCTATCTTGCCGTCGCCATCGATTATGTCTTTCGTCATCGGCCGTCCTGGACCCTGAGGGCCGGCATTGGCAAGACGGTTGTGAGCAGCAGTCTGATCGATCGCGTCGCCACACGTCTGGGGCGTTCGCTCCTGGAGGTCCCGGTCGGCTTCAAGTGGTTCGTGGATGGACTCCACGACGCCGACCTTGCCTTTGCGGGAGAGGAGAGCGCGGGAGCTTCGTTCATCCGCCGGGATGGCACGGTGTGGACGACGGACAAGGACGGGATCATCCTCGGACTGCTCGCTGCGGAGATAACAGCTGTCGTGGGGCGCGACCCCGGCGAGCTCCACGCTGTGCTCATCCATGAGCTTGGCGACTTCGCCTATGAGCGCATCGACGCGCCGGCGACGGCGGACCAGAAGGCAATACTTGCAGCGCTGTCGGAGCAGGACGTGACTGCCACTGAGCTGGCCGGTGAGAGGATCACGGGTCTGCTCACCATGGCGCCAGGCAACGGCGCTCCCATTGGAGGATTGAAGGTCATCACCGATGGCGGGTGGTTCGCCGCCAGGCCGTCAGGAACCGAGGACGTCTACAAGCTCTACGCCGAGAGTTACGCCGGGCGCGACCATCTGCGTCGCATCCAGGAAGAGGCGCAGGCGATCATCCATGGCGCGTTTCGCGCCGCCGCGCGCGCCTGATTGATGCGGGGTCCGCGGTTGTTCCAGCAATTCGGGCGCGATTCGCTCGAGGAGCCGATCCGCTCGGAGGTCTTTGGCGTCGAGCGTCTCGAGCAGCACGCGGAGAGTCTCGCGCGCGCGCAGAGTGTGACCACCGAAACCGTGAGGGGGCGCCCTCTCATGCAGCGCGTGGAAGAGAACGGGCGAGTGCTGCGCGAGACGCATGCGAGGATCGCGGAGGCTGTACGCGATGAACAGTGGATCACGCCCGCTGCGGTATGGCTCGTCGACAACTTCCATGTCGCTGACGAGCAGCTGCGGGAGATTCGCGATGACCTGCCACCGGGGTACTACCGGGAGCTCCCGAAGCTGGCCAAGGGTCCTCTCGCCGGATATCCGCGGGTTTACGGTATCGCGTGGGCCTTCGTTGCCCACACGGACAGCCGATTCGATCCCGACATGCTTCGTCGATTCGTGCAGGCCTATCAGCGGGTGCAGGCACTGACCATCGGCGAGTTGTGGGCCATCACGATCACGCTGCGCGTCGTCCTCGTCGAGAACCTCCGGCGCTGCGCGGACGCAATGGTCCACGCCCGCGCGGCACGGTTGGAGGCCGATGCACTCGCGGATGAGCTGCTGGGACTGAGCGGCGCGCCCCCCAAGTCGACGGTAACGGCCCTGCAGCGATTCGAGGATGCTCCGCTCGACGCCCCGTTCGCAGTCGAGCTGGTGCACCGGTTGAGGGACCGCGACCCCGCCGTGACGCCCGCACTGCTCTGGCTGCGCGAACGGCTCGCCGCCCAGGGCACGACGCCTGACGGCATTGTCGCCCGGGAACATCAGCGCCAGGCCGCGATGACGGTGACAGTCCGGAACGTCATTACGAGCATGCGATCGCTTTCCGCGCTCGACTGGTCGGAGTTCTTTGAGGGCGTCAGTCTCGTGGATGAAGTCCTGCGGGAGGACGGCACGTTCCTCCGGATGGACTTCGAGAGCCGCGATGCCTACCGGCACGCGATTGAAGAACTGGCCCGCGGGTCCAGGGCGACGGAGCTCGAGATCGCGCGCCAGGCCGTGCAGCGGGCGGCGCGATGGCAGCACGCTGCGCGCGATACAGACGACCACCGCGCCGCGGACAACCCGCTGGATGGCCGGCAGGCGGAAACAGGCTACTACCTCGTCGGTGGCGGACGTCGCGCGTTCGAGCAGGAGCTCGGCTTTCGTGCGAGGCCGCTCCGCCGTGTGCAACGGGCGGTGATCCAGGCTGGGGCGCTTGGCTACATCGGGTCAATCGCGGTCCTCACCGCGCTGATACTCGCGGTGCCCCTGCTGGGTGCGGCGGCGTGGGGCGTTGGTGCCGCCGGCTTGCTCGTGCTCGGCCTTTTGGGAGCGATTGCTGCCTCGGACCTGGCGATTGCGCTCGTGAATCGCAGTGTCACCCGACTGGTCGCACCCACGCTGCTCCCCCGCCTCGAGCTCAAGGGCGGCGTGCCGCCAAGCCTGCGCACGATGATCGTCGTTCCGACGCTCCTGACGTCACCGGCCGATGTCGAGGAACATATCGACCGGCTCGAAGTGCACTACCTCGCCAATCCTGACGGCGACGTGCGATTCGCCCTCCTCTCCGACTGGCTGGATTCGCCAACCGAGCATGCCAACGGCGATGAGGAGTTGGTCGCCGCCACGCGGCAGGGAATCGACCGCCTCAACCGGAGCCACGGCCCCGCCCCCGACGGAGGTGACCGATTCCTGCTCTATCACCGCCAAAGACTCTGGAATCCCAGACAGCGATCGTGGATGGGGTGGGAGCGCAAGAGGGGGAAGCTCCATGAGCTGAATCGCCTCCTTCGTGGCGCAACCGACACGACGTTTGTGCCGACACACGGCGCCGCCATCGTCGCTCCTGCCGACGTGCGATACGTTCTCACGCTCGACAGCGATACGAGGCTCCCCATTGGGGCTGTCACCCGCTTGGTGGGCACGATGGCGCATCCCCTCAATCGGCCGCGGCTGGAACCAAGGTTGCGCCGCGTCGTCGAGGGGTATGGCGTGCTGCAGCCAAGAGTCACGCCGCCCCTCCCCGGGCGCTCCGGGTCGCTCTATCAGCACCTGGCCTCCGGGCCATCCGGAATCGACCCGTACGCCGCGGCCGTGTCGGATGTGTATCAGGATCTCTTCGGGGAGGGCTCGTTCACCGGCAAGGGCATCTACGACGTGGACGCCTTCGAGGCGGCGCTCGAGGGACGTGTCGCCGAGAATACGCTGCTTAGCCACGACCTCTTTGAGGGAGTGTTCGCCCGGTCGGGGCTGGTGACCGACGTGGAGCTCTTCGAGAGTGCGCCCGCCAACTACGCGGCCGCCGCTGCCCGGCAGCATCGCTGGGCGCGGGGCGACTGGCAACTCCTGCCGCTGATATTCCGCGCGCCGGTCCCGGCGGTCGGGCGCTGGAAAATGCTGGACAATCTGCGGCGGACGCTGTCGGCACCCGCGTCGTTCCTGACACTCGTGGTCGCATGGACGTGGCCGCTCGCATCGCCGCTGATCTGGAATCGCTTCATTCTCGTCACGATCACCCTGCCCGTGTTCCTTCCGGTGATCGGTGACCTGCTGCCGCGGGTGCAGGGGATCTCAAAGCGAAGCCACGCCCGCGCTGTAGGCCGGGACCTGCTGCTCGCCGCCTGGCAGACGTCGTTCACCATCACGATGCTGGCACATCAGGCGTGGTTGATGGCCGAAGCCATCGTGCGCACTCTCGCGCGCCTGTTCGTGACGCACCGCCGGCTGCTCGAATGGGTGACATCGGCGCAAGCAAGATCCCGCCTGCCGTCAACCGTCTCCGGTTTCTATCGCAGAATGTCGGGCGGCATCGCGCTCGTCGCCGTCGCGGCTGCCGTCGTCGGATGGCGGCAGCCGGGGGCACTGACTGCTGCCGTCCCCCTCCTGCTGCTCTGGACGATATCGCCGGCGGTCGCATACGTGATCAGCGCGCCGCGGCTCGCCGCGAGAACTTCAACGCTGACGCCCGAAGATGCGCGAACGCTCCGGTCCATCGCCCGCCGGACGTGGCGCTTCTTCACCACGTTCGTGGGAGCGGAAGACCGCGCTCTTCCGCCGGATAACTTCCAGGAAGATCCGGTTGCCGTCGTGGCGCATCGCACATCGCCGACGAACATAGGGCTGTACCTGCTCTCCGTCATCACGGCGCGTGATTTCGGGTGGATTGGCACGCTGGACGCGGTGGAACGCATCGAGACCACTCTCGGCACGCTTAAAGGCCTTGAGCGCTTTCGCGGCCATTTCTACAACTGGTACGACTCGAAGGACGGACATCCACTCGATCCGCCGTACGTCTCGTCCGTCGACAGCGGGAACCTCGCCGGTTCGCTCCTGACGCTCGCCAACGCCTGTCGCGAGCTGATCGCGCGGCCACCACTTGGCGGCATCGCGCTGTCAGGGCTGGATGATACTGTGCAGGTTCTCCGCGAGTCCGGGCGCAGCTCCGCAGAGCGTAACGTGCGCTCGGCAAAGCGCGAGGAGCTGGAGGAATCGCTCAACGCCGTCAGCGCTGCGCTGCGGCAGACCCCCCGCACCTGGTCGGACTACGCCGCGCAGCTCGATGCGGTTGAAACTGCCGTGCATGCCGTCACTGCGCTGGTGCCGGAGATTGGCGAAGAGGATCGTGAGCACATGGGTCCTGATCTCGTGTATTGGGCGGGTGCTCTGGTTGTCGATGTGGAGAGCCGCGCCCGCGACCTCGAGACCATCATCCCCTGGGCCCGGGAGCGCGGAGCGCACGCCGGCGAGCCGATGCAGCATCTCGCGACCTGTCCGTCCCTCGCCGAGCTGCCGGGCCGTTGCGCGACCGCGGTGCACCAGCTCTCGGCCCGCCGGAGTCAGCTCGCGGCGGACGGCGCCGCAGGCCAGGAACTGCGTACTCGAATTGACTCCCTGATCGGACAGGTGGAGCATTCGGCCGCTGCCGCCGAAGCGCTGATGCGGCGCCTCGCGGCCGCGGCCCTCGATGCGCAAGCCATGGCGCAGACGATGGAGTTCGGCTTCCTGTTCGATCCGATACGACAGCTGTTCTCGCTCGGGTATCGCGCCGCAGACGACAGCCTCGATCCGGGCCGGTACGACCTCCTCGCCTCAGAAGCGCGGCTCCTGAGCTTCATTGCCATCGCGAAAGGCGACGTTCCGGTCTCGCACTGGTTTCGCCTGGGGCGTCCGTTGACGCCGGCAGGGCGCGATTCGGTGCTCCTCTCGTGGTCGGGGTCGATGTTCGAGTACCTC
Organism: Gemmatimonadaceae bacterium; assembly: GCA_035544915.1. GTDB lineage: Bacteria > Gemmatimonadota > Gemmatimonadetes > Gemmatimonadales > Gemmatimonadaceae > Fen-1231. The sequence goes on from DASZZO010000067.1 coordinate 6,290, forward strand.
ATGCCGGCGCTCGTCATGCGAACGCCGGTCGGCAGCCTGCTGGAGCAGACCTGCCGTCTGGTCGTCAGTCGGCAAATGGCGTACGGCGAGGAGCGCGGAGTGCCGTGGGGGGTGTCCGAGTCGGGATACTACGTGCGCGATGTCGCGATGACGTATCAGTATTCAAACTTCGGCGTTCCGGGACTTGGGCTCCGGCGCGGCCTGGGCGAAGACCTTGTCGTCGCTCCGTACGCAACCGCACTGGCGGCAATGATCGACCCGGCGGCCGCAGTGAGGAACTTCCGTGCTCTCAGGAACGCGGGAGCGAGCGGCCCGTACGGCTTCTACGAAGCAATCGACTACACGCCCACCAGGCTTCCGGCGGGCACCCCGTTCGGCATCGTGCGCAGCTACATGGCCCATCATCAGGGGATGACGCTCGTGGCGATCGCGAATGCCCTC
>DASZZO010000068.1:0-2562 GCA_035544915.1 Gemmatimonadaceae bacterium
TGGGACGGGAAGGTTCTCGGTACGCTGCGAGAGCTGATGACGCGGCCGGGGCAGCTTACAGTGGATTTCCTCGCCGGACGGCGCGCCCGCTGGCTTCCCCCGTTCCGCCTCTACCTTATCGCGAGCATTGCGTACTTCGTCTCCGTGCCGGCGGCGGAGTTCATCACGCACCGGAAACCGACCGCGATCACGAAGGTCACCCTTCCCGACTCCCTCCTCACGCCAGTCGGCGACAGCGTTGGGCGCGATCGCCGGCTGAAACCGGAGGTGGCGGCGCAGCTGGACGACTCCCCACTGGGACGCGTGCTGCCCGCCGCCAGGATCGAGCGCGTCCTGAACCAGCGGCAAGAGCTTGATCACGCGATACGGGCGGCCATGCCGAAGATGATGTTCGTGCTCCTGCCGGTCTTCGCACTTCTCCTTCGCGTGGCCTGGCGCGACAGGTTTAGAAGCTACGTCCCGCATCTCTACTTTTCGATCCATGTCCACGCCTTCACGTTCATGGCGCTGTTGCTCAGAGTGGTGCTTGGGCTCCTCGGATCGAAACGGGTGGACCAGTTCGCCTCCCTTGTCTTTGTCGTCGCGCTGGTGTGGTACGCATTCACCGCGCTCCGGCGCGTGTACGGTGGACCACTGTGGCGAACGCTCGTGAAGGGAACGGCTGTCGGGGTAGTGTATTGCTCCGTGTTCTTGATCAGCATTGTCGCGCTCGCTATCATCACCGTACTGGTGTTCTGATATGAGTCGGCTCGCGGAGCTTCGGCCCACGCGAGGCGAGTTGCGCGAGATGGTGCGCCTCGCTTCCCCCGTGGTTCTCGCGCAGGTGGGGATCATGCTCATGGGCGTCGTGGACACGGCGATGGTTGGGCGTGTCTCGCCGGCGACGATCGCGGCAGTGGCGCTCGGACACATCTACTGGGTCAATGTGACCATCCCGGGCATCGGGATCCTGCTTGTGCTCGACCCGGTCGTCTCGCAGGCGGTGGGCGCAAAGGATCCGGAAGGTGTCGCGCGCGGTGTGCAGCGCGGTGTGCTCCTTGCGCTCGTGATGAGCGTGCCCACTGCGCTCCTGCTCATCCCGGGCGAGTTCTTCCTGAACTTCCTGCGACAACCGGCCGAAGTCGCACCTATCGCCGCGACCTTCGCTCGATGGTCAATAATGGGCGTGGTTCCGTTCTACCTGTTTGTGGTGTTCCGGCAATCGCTTCAGGCCATGGCCGCGGTGCGGCCCGTAGTGCTCTCCATTGTTGTGGCGAACATCGTCAACGCTGCGCTTAACTGGGTGCTGATCTACGGGCATTTCGGGCTCCCTGCGCTCGGCGCGGTCGGCTCGGCCATTTCCACCGTGGTGAGCCGGTTTCTGATGCTCGCGATGCTCATTACCCTCGGCTGGCACGAGCTTCACTCCGCGCTCGTGCCGTGGCGCAAGCAGTCGTGGCTCCTTGCCCCGATGCGGCGCATGGTTCGCATCGGCCTTCCCGTTGGCTTTCAGCAATGGCTCGAGATTGCGGTGTTTGCATTCGGCGCAGTGACCATTGGCTGGTTTGGGGCCGTGCCGCTCGCGGGGCACGAGGTCGCGCTGAATCTCGCGGCCCTCACATTCATGGTGCCCATGGGCATCGCGGCGGCCGCCGCAGCAATGGTCGGGCGGGCGATTGGGCGGCGTGACCTTGCGGCGGCGCGCCGTGACGCCGTGGCAGCGATAGCCGTTGGTGTCGGGTTCATGAGTCTCGCGGCTCTAGCATTCCTTTTATTCCCGCGCTCGCTCGCGAGGCTCTTCGTATCCGACCCCGACACCGTGGCAATGGCGAGCTCGCTTATCGCCATCGGCGGCCTCTTTCAGGTCTTCGATGGGATTCAGGGCGTCGTCACGGGGGTGCTCCGTGGAACGGGAGACACCCGGATACCCATGTTATTGCACCTGGGTGGGTTCTGGGGGATCGGGATACCGCTGAGCCTGGTTCTGGCGTTCGGCCTGCATATGGGACCGCCAGGTGTCTGGTGGGGGTTCGTCGGCAGTCTCGCGACCGTTGCGACCGTCCAACTGCTGCGGGTGCGGTGGCGGCTCGCGCAGGATATTCAGCGGCTTCGAATTGATGAGACTCAGGAGTACGCGCTCCCAACGTGAATCAGGCCGCCTCGCCTGATCCCAGTTTGCAGCGTCAGCCCTCCAGCGCCCTCCCGCCGCAGCGCATGGCTGGACGCTCCTTCGCCGATCTCCTTCCGCCGTTTGATCCAGATGGTGCCATCGCGCGAGATCTGTTACGGCTTCACATATACGGGCGGCGTGCGACCGTAGATCTGTGCAACCGTCACGATCGTCGCGCCTTTCGAGAGGGAGGGCACAGGCCGGATGAAGGTCACCGCGCCATCCTGCGGTGCCCGGACATCGCCCAGTGGTAGCCCGACGTAGTCAGTCATCCAGCCGACCTTGTCGCCTTTTTTCACCCTGCTGCCGCGCTTCGCGGTCGCATAGAACATGGCGCCGCTGTCCGCTCGCACGCGCTCGTCCTTTCCCACCCACGTTGTGGCCACCGGGACGTGGGGCGCCCTTGGGATCAT
>DASZZO010000069.1:0-4961 GCA_035544915.1 Gemmatimonadaceae bacterium
TTCGGATCTACGAAATACAAGAAGAGATCGCGCCCATTCATGTCATAGGTGCCGCTGTACCCATACGAAAAGCGAGTCACCACGCCGTTGTCCCATTCGCGCAGCCCGTAGTCGAGCGAAAACGTGCCGTCGCGGCGCAGATGCAACGTGCCGTACGTGACCTCCACCCGGAAGCCTCCCGACTCGATCACCGTGGCCGGCACGCTGAATCCGTTCACCCACTGCAGGTCGTACACACCGCCATACGCGGGACCGACAAGGCCATCTACCGCGCATCCCGACACCAGGGTGAGCGATGCGAGTGCTGGGACCAATACGGTGCGCCGCAACATGACAGTCTCCTGACAGAGGACGAGGCGGTCTGGACGGCTGCAGGACCGCTCCCATCTAGAGGGCATGGTTTGCACCGCGCCATGCGCTCGTCGTAAGTTGTTGAGCCCGCGGGACTTCTTCTCGCGCGCCGTTGCCGAGTGTCCGCTGCGAGGGACGCCGGAGTGTCAAGCAGACGCGTCCCCCGATTCAGCAGAGCATCCGATGCGAACCGACCGACCGGGCGGCGATGAGAACAGAGGGAGTCGATCCCCACCGGTCGCGACCACCCTGCTCGCCACCGGCGGCCTCGCCCTCGCTCTCTATGTATCCGCAGTTCCCATCCGCGCCGGGCCGCCGCTGGGCCGATTCCTCGACCCCGTGCATGGCGTGTGGTCGGTCGCCACGCACGCGGAATTGCCTGCACGCGAATCGCATCAGCTTGCGGGCGCCGCCAGGTCTGTGGACGTACGGTTCGACGATCGCGCCGTTCCGCATATCTTCGCCGCGAACGAACCGGACGTGTGGCGGGCGCTCGGGTACGTCCATGCCCGCGACCGTCTCTTCCAGATGGAAATCCAGACGCGCGCCGTTGCCGGCACCCTCAGCGAGTTGCTTGGCACGCGTACACTGGAGGTCGATCGCGAAGCCCGCGCGCAGGGCCTCGCCTGGAGCGCCGAACGCGCCTTCCGCGAACTGGATCCCAACTCGGACGCCGTTCGCGCCGCGCGCGCATATGCCGACGGCGTCAACACGTTCATCGAAGGAATGACGTCGGGGGACTATCCGCTCGAGTACCATTTGCTCGGCGCCCGCCCACAGCGATGGGAGCCCAGGTATTCAGCGTATCTTCTCGCGCGCATGGGACTCACGCTCGCGTACACCGATGGCGAGCTGCAGCGCGCGCAGGTCGAGGCGCTGGTTGGAAAGCCGGCCGCCGCCGCTCTTTTTCCCGAGAACGCGCCGATTGTCGAGCCTATTCAACCCAATGGCCAGCGTGCGCCGCGATTCGATTTCATCCGGATCCCACCTCCGCAGCGCCTGGACAGCGCGAAACTCGCTACGGCAACCGAGATCCGGCATGCCATGGACCCGTTTGGCGCCCATGCAAACATCGGCGATGAAATCGCCGTGGGCAGCAACAACTGGGCGGTCTCGCCAAGGCGCAGCGCCTCCGGGCACGCGCTCCTCGCCGGCGACCCGCACCTGAATCTCTCACTCCCATCCATCTGGTACGAAGCCCACTTGGTGGTGCCCGATACACTCGACGTCTACGGCGTGACGCTCATCGGGTCGCCATTCATCACGATCGGGTTCAATCGCGACGTTGCATGGACTTTCACCAACACGGGCGCCGACGTCACGGATTACTACGCGGAGACGGTCGACAACGACGCGCACCCCACCAGGTACAAACTGGACGGTGAATGGAAGACGCTCGAGGCGCGGATCGAGACGGTGCGCGCCAGGAGTGGCGCGGCACTCGCGACCGACACGATCTACCACACGCATCGCGGCCCGATGCAGCGCTGGGGAAAGACCTGGGTCTCACGGCGCTGGACCGTGCTTGAGCCACACAATACCATGGACGCTTTTCGCCGTGCGAACCTCGCGAGGAGCGCGGCGGAGCTGCTGCAGGCGTTCGAGGGCTACGAGGTGGCGGCACAGAACGTGCTCACTGCCGATCGCGCCGGCCACATTGCGATCCGGAGCAACGGACACTTTCCGATTCGCGGCGGCGGATCCGCTCCGAAAGGAGCCGCGCGCGACTTTGGCCGCGGTGACGTTGTGCGGGACGGCAGCTCGAGCGCTAACGACTGGACCGGTTATTGGCCCATCGCGGACTACCCGCAGTCATTTGATCCGCCGCAGGGCTTCCTCTCGTCGAACAACCAGCAGCCAAAAGACCCCAGAGTCGACCCGCGTTACCTGGGCTGGGACTGGCCCGCCCCATGGCGCGCGATGCGCATCAATGCGCTGCTGCGGGCTGACTCCGCAGTCACGCCTGACGCGATGCGCCGCTGGCAAACGGATCCCGTCAGCGAGCAAACAACGATTTTCCTTCGCGCATTCCTGCATGCGGCGGACTCGTCGTCACCTCCGGTCGATTCGTCGGTAGCGCGCGCTGCGCACCTTCTCGCCGAGTGGGACGGCCGCTTCACAAAGGACAATGAACGCGCGGTACTCTACAGTACGGCGCTCGACGAACTCGCGCGCCGAACGTGGGACGAGCTCGGCGTTCCCGGAGCGCCGCCCGAAGATCGAGTCCGGCGCGTGGCCACGCCGAATTCGATGATCCTCGCCGAGCTGCTCGACGATCCTACGAACGCCTGGTGGGACATCCGCTCGACGACGGACGTCGTCGAAGATCGCGATACGATCCTCCGCCAGTCGCTCGCGGCCGCGTATGACCGCGTCGTGAAGATCCATGGCGAGCCGGGCCCCGCGTGGCGCTGGGAGAAGACTCGACGCGCCAACATCAATCACCTCCTGCGCATTCCGGCCTTCTCCCGCCTCGGCATTCCGATGCAGGCGGGACCGGGAACACTCAGCCCGTCAGCCGGGGGCGGCACACACGGTGCGAGCTGGCGCATGGTAGTGGAGCTTGGACCTGAAGTGCGTGCGTGGGGAACGTATCCCGGCGGCCAGTCCGGGAATCCCGCGAGCTCCCGGTATACCGACCGTTTGCCGAAATGGACGGCCGGTGATCTCGACACGCTCCGCTTTCCGCGGCGCGCATCAGACCTCGCCGGCCGCACGCTGACCAGCTCGCTCACGCTGACGCCGGTGACATCGGAGCGCAAGCAATGACCGTCGCCCTTCGGCTGGTACTCCTTGCCGCTGCAATGGCCGTGGGAACGGCGGCGTTCGGTTGGGTGGCGGTTCCGGTGATCGCCGCCGCTTGGGGATTGATCGCCCGGTTGCAGCGCGGCACGGCGCTGGCCGCGGGGCTTGCGGGGATGCTCGCATGGGCTGCGCTGCTCGCGCTCGATGCGGCGCGCGGTCCACTGGAGCCGCTCGCGCAATCGCTGGGCAGCCTGTTTTCCGTCAAGACGATTGCCGTGTATGCGGTGACGCTGGCGCTGCCCGGGCTGCTCGCCGTCACCGCCGCGTTGCTCGCCCGATCAGTCGCTACTCAGCGCTCCTGAGGGACCGTAGTGCCAGTCGAGGGCGCCGCGGATGTCGGTGGGCGTGGCAATGGACAGGCGCAGTGCCAGCTTCGACACGAAGCCCAGCTGTTGCTCGATCTCCATGGACGTGGGATCGCTCACGGCGAGATCGAGGAACTTCCCCTCAATGCGAAGCGGCAATACGCCCAGCTTGCGGGCGACTTTTTCGGGCACGATCTGCAGCGCGCTCGACTCGACGTCTTCGAGACTCGCGACGGGCAGCATGAACACCCACGCGACATGCACCGCGAGCTCTGCGTCGGCCATGTCATTGCGCCGGGCGAGCGCGTGCCAGACGTGCTCGAGCGACAGATCGTCGGTGAGCTCGCGCGGGTCGGGGGGCAATAGCTGCGCCTGCGTGCCGAGGCGCACGAGCCAGTGCTTCGAGAGACGCTTCGCGAGGGCCGCTTGATTTGTATTGAGATTCGCGGGCCGGTCCTCGGGAACCCTTACCGGCGCCGGTCGCTGCGGTGTGAACCTGCGCTTGCGCCGGTCTGGCGTTCGACCCTCGGTAATCACCTCGATGACGCCTGAATCCCGTGGCACCATGTCATCGTTAATCGCCTGGAACGCACCGGTTGGACGGGGTCCACCGGGGTCGAGCGGGGCTACTTGTCCCGCGAGCGTGCCATCCGGCGCGTTCAATCGCGCTCCCCGAACGACCTTCACATTGAGCGCGTTGAGCGCAATGTCGCCGAGTTGCTCGCCCGACGGCATGCGCCGCGCCCCGAGCACCGGCAGGAACTTGCCGCACGAAAACAGGTAGTCGCTCAAGCGCTGCCGTTCGCCGAGATGGAGCGACCCGCGCACGCGGGTGCCGTCGTCGAGGCCGATGTCGACATGGCGCGGACTGGCGCCGGCGGTTGGCCAGTGCACCGGAATCTCCCCATCGCTCGACAGGGCGATCAGGATCTGGTCCACCTGCAGCACCGCGTGATTGTGCGTCTCGCGCTCCGGCGCCCATTTGGCGTCAACGATATTGACCCAGCCGCCCTTGCGGCTCGCGAGGTACGGGGCGAGCGCCTGCCCCTCATTGAGGAAGAATCCGCCTTCCACCACGATGCCATCGCGAAGGATGAGCTTTGCCCTGCGCGCCCTGGACATGGCGGGCTTCTGCGCGGTACGCGTCGAGGTCAGCGGCGAGCTCTCAGTGATTGGCGGTTATCCGGGTGGCAGTGATAGACGAGCTAAGTCGGTAAGCGGTCACCCGGGTTCAGTCGAGGGTTGAGGGCGGAGTCTCGATCGCAGCTTTCGCCCAAACCGGTCGCGGTCCTGCAGTTCACCAGCCCCTTATCAAAGCCCCCAGTTCATACATGCGCCCGTTCGCGATCACGCGCTTCACATGGTACGTGGCCGAGATCTGCTCGAGTGGATTCCCCTCGACAATCACGAGGTCGGCGAGCTTGCCGGCCTCCACGCTGCCTGCATCGAGTCCGAGGGCCTGAGCGGGGTATATCGTAGCGGTCTTCAACGCCTCGAATG
>DASZZO010000070.1:0-2944 GCA_035544915.1 Gemmatimonadaceae bacterium
GCTACCAGGTCTGGGACATCTCGAACCCGGCCAAGCCCACGCTTAAGACAGCGTATCTCTGTCCCGCATCGCAGAGCGACGTGTCGGTCTATCACAACCTGCTGTTCGTTTCCAGCGAATCGAACAGTGGACGCCTGGACTGCGGCAGGGGAGGCGTGGCCGACCCGGTCAGCAAGGAGCGAATTCGCGGCATCCGCGTTTTCGACGCCACCGACATCGCCAACCCGAAGTACCTGGCGAACGTGCAGACGTGCCGCGGGTCGCACACGCATACCGTCGTGCATGACCCGAACGACAACTCGAATGTCTACGTCTACATCTCCGGATCGGCGGGCGTCAGGCCGGCTGCCGAGCTTCCGGGATGCCTCGACGTAGAGCCGGAAAAGGATCCAAACTCTGCGCACTTCCGCATCGAGGTCATCAAGGTTCCACTCGCCCATCCCGAGCAGGCGGCGATTGTGAGTTCACCGCGGATCTTCGACAACCTCGCACCGCCCGCGGAGCACGGTGAGGCGCCCGAGGATATCGCCACCCGGGACGCGATGATTGCCCAGGCCCGGAAGAACGGCGCGTTCATTGTTTCGCGCACGTCCGTCATCGGTGGCAAGCCGCAGGAGTTTGTGGTGGCCCCCCAGTTCGTGGCAACGTTGCTCGACAGCATTGTCAAGGCGCGGAACGGAACGGGCGCGCCAACCGGCGCGGACAGCGCCGCCCTGCGTGCGGCGATTCCCGCCATCATGGCCGCGAGATTCGGTCCGGCGCGCAAGCCGACCGGGCCCGACCAGTGCCACGACATCACGGTCTACCCGGCGATCGGATTGGCGGGTGGCGCGTGCGGCGGCTATGGCCTGCTGCTCGATATCCGTGACGTCGCGCACCCCAAGCGCATCGGCGCGGCAGCCGACTCGAACTTCTCCTACTGGCATTCGGCGACGTTCAATAATGACGGCACCAAGATTCTCTTTTCCGACGAATGGGGCGGCGGCGGCGCGCCCAAGTGCCGCGCGACCGACAAGCCGGAGTGGGGCGCGGATGCGCTGTTCACCATCGAGAATGGCAAGATGGTGTTCAAGAGCTATTACAAGATGCTGGCACCACAGACCAAGTTCGAGAACTGCGTGGCCCACAACGGCTCGCTGATTCCGATCCCCGGGCGCGATGTGATGGTGCAGGCGTGGTACCAGGGCGGGATCTCGGTGTTCGACTGGACCGATACGGCGCACCCCAAGGAAATCGCCTACTTCGATCGCGGCCCGGCCGATTCGACCAGGATGGCCTCCGGCGGCTCGTGGTCGGCCTACTGGTACAATGGAGTGATCGTGAGCTCGGAGATCTCGCGCGGGCTCGACATTCTCGAACTGACCCCCAACGCACTGGTTACTCAGAACGAAATTGACGCGGCCAAGACGGTGCATTTCGACGAGTTGAACGTGCAGGACCAGCCGAAGTTCGTGTGGCCGCCGTCGTTCGCGCTGGCCCGCGCATATCTCGACCAACTCGAGCGATTGAACGGGCTGGATCGCGGGAAGATTTCTTCAGCGCGCTCGGCGCTCTCCGGTGCGGAAGGCAAGTCCGGGGAGGACAGGCGCGAGGCATTGAAGAAGCTCGCCTCGCAACTCAACGGCGACGCATCGGGCGCGGGGGACCGGGCCAAAGTGCAGAAGCTGGCGAGCGCGGTGACCGATCTGGCGAACGCTACGAGGTAATGATCGCTTCAGGACCAATGGAAGCACGCATGGAACATGCAAGTGGGGAAAAGACGATGAGATCAAAAGCAAGACTGCTCGCCGTTGCGCTACTGGTCGTCACGGCATGCGCGCCGTCCACATCCTCGTCACCGGGCAGCGGACCGTCGCCGTCGGGCGGCGCGACGCTGTCGACTTCGGCGCCGAGTCCCGATCCGCGCGTCGGACTGCGGGGGGGCCTCTTCGATGCGGGCGAAGCGATCTGGAACCTTCGATTGCTCTCGAAGACGCCATCGCCGCCCAATTTCCGGGATGCCTTCAACTCTGACATGGCATTCAAGGGCAACTACGTAATTCAGGGGAACTACGACGGATATCAGGTCTGGGACATCTCGAATCCGGCCAAGCCCACCCTGAAGACTGCGTATCTCTGCCCCGCGTCCCAGAGTGACGTGTCGGTCTACCACAACCTGCTATTCGTATCGAGCGAATCGAACACGGGGCGCCTTGACTGCGGCACGAAGGGCGTCGCCGACGCGGTGAGCAAGGAACGGATACGTGGTATTCGCGTGTTTGACGCGACCGACATCGCCAATCCGAAATATCTGGCGAACGTGCAGACCTGCCGCGGCTCGCACACGCACACGGTGGTGACCGACCCGAACGACAACGCCAACGTCTACGTCTATATCTCCGGCTCGGCAGGCGTGCGGCCGGCGGAAGAGCTCCCCGGGTGCATCAGTGCGCCGCCGGAGCAGGACCCGAACTCCGCGCACTTTCGCATTGAAGTCATCAAGATTCCGATTGCCCATCCTGAGCAGGCGGCGATCGTGAGTTCACCGCGGATTTTCGACAACTTGGCCGCCGTGAAGGCGCATGGCGAGGCCCCGACGGAGATTGCGGAGATGGAAAACGCGCGGAAGGCCGGCGCGTTCATTGTCAAGTTCGGTACGCAGGAGTTCATCCTGCCGCCCCAGATGACGAATCCGCTGCTCGACAGCATCGTCAAGGCGCGCAAGGGTACCGGCGCACCGACGCGCGCAGACAGCGCAGCACTGCGAGCCGACCTTCCCGCCATGGTGGTGAGGATGGGCGGCGGTGGAGCGAGCGGCCCACCAAAGGGGCCCGACCAGTGCCACGATATCACGGTCTACCCGGCGATCGGATTGGCGGGTGGCGCGTGCGGCGGCTATGGCCTGCTGCTCGATATCCGTGACGTCGCGCACCCCAAGCGCATCGGCGCGGCAGCCGACTCGAAC
>DASZZO010000071.1:0-12562 GCA_035544915.1 Gemmatimonadaceae bacterium
GGCAGGCTGCTCGACGAAGCACAGGGTCCGCTCCCCTGGGCGTTGACCGATCGCGTAAAGGTCGTGCGCGCACTCCTGCCGACCGGGCGGACCGAGCTCTACTCAGTCGATGCCACCAACGCTGCAGGACGTGCCTTCCAGCTCAGGGAGTTCGACGCGGTCGATGTCCTCGACGGAAGGCTCGCGCTCGCGGGCGGCGAAGTCACGGTCGAAGGCGCCGTGCACAATCCCGCCACCCGCGTGTTCGTCGAGCGCGAATCGCTGCGCGACGCCATCGACCGGTCCGGGGGCCTCAAGGAGGAAGCGCAGACGATCGACGTTTCCCGCCGGAAGGTGGGCCCGACGTACTCGGACACGACGAGCATACAGTTCCATTTCGATGTCACCCCCGACTTCAGGAGCGACCCGCGCGTCGCGCAATTCGTCCTCGCCCGCGACGATCACGTAATGGTGCGCTCGTCGCCCGGCTATCGCCCGCAGCAGTTCGTCACAGTCGAGGGCCAGTTCAAATACACTGGCTCCTACGCCATCACGGCCGGCCGCGACCGCGTGCGCGACCTGGTCAAGCGCGCGGGCGACGTGCTCCCCGAGAGTTACCCGGAGAGCTTCCGGCTCCTGCGCGACGGCAAGCAGGTGTCCGTGGATTTCGCGCGGGCCATGCTCGGCGATCCCGCACAGAACATTCCACTGCTGGGTGGCGACCACCTGGCCATCGAGCGCGATCCCAAGACCGTATTCGTCACCGGGGCTGTAAGCCATCCGGCGCTCATCCGCTTTCGCCCGGGCCTCTCCGCGGCGGATTACATCGAACTCGCCGGCGGGCCGACGGAGAACGGCGACGCGGGCAAGGCCATAGTGGATTACCCGTCGGGCTTTTCCAGGCGCGTCAGGAAGGTCGCGTTCTTCTTTCACACGTCGCCGGACGTCGTATCCGGCGCCACGGTCACGGTGCCGGAGAGGCCGGCAAAGCAGGCATCCAGCATTGACGTATGGAGCAGGGTGCTCTCCACCGCCGCGACCGTCGCATCACTCGCCATCGCGTGGGTCGCCGTAAAGAAGTAGGCGCGTGACGTCGCTCATCTACGCCGCGGCCGCTGCCGCAGCGAACGTCGCCGGCGCCGCCGCCGTCACGACCCGCCGCGCGTGGAGCACCCGCTCGCTCGAGCTGCTCATCGCCCTCTCGGCCGGATTCATGATCTCCGTATCGCTGGCGGACATCATTCCCACTGCCATCGCCGCGGACGGGGAGCGCGCGGCGCTCACCGTGCTCGCGGGTTTCCTGGTGGTGCACCTCACACAACATGCGCTCGTCGGGCACTTTCACTTCGGCGAGGAGACGCATCACGTATCGCAGCGCGTGCGCATTTCGGCGCTGGCCGGGCTGCTGCTGCATACGTTCGTCGATGGCGTTGCCATCGCGAGCGCGTTTCTCGTCAATGCCGAACTCGGCGTACTGGTGTTCGGTGCCATCTTCCTGCACAAGCTGCCCGAAGGGCTCGCGATCTCCTCCCTGACGCTCGCAGCGGGCGGATCGCGCCGGGCCGCCCTCGGTGCGGCGGCCTTGCTCGGCGCGGCAACGCTTGCCGGCGCACTGCTCACCGGCGCCAGTGCACCGCTCGCCCGTTATGGGCTCGGCCTCTCGGGCGGTGTCACCTTGTACGTTGGCGGATCGAATCTCATTCCCGAGTTCCAGAGCAAGCCGGGCTGGTGGCACAATGGGGCGTTCTTCGGCGGGTGCGTCCTGTACTTCGCGGCGCGCGCCGTGGCCCGCGGCTGACCGTATGCACCAATGACACCCGCCAATGACACCCGGCGGCCGGCCCGCGACTGATGCCCCGCAAGTCGAAAGGGTCAAGCCCGCCCAGCATGTTCGAGGAAGTCTCCGGCCGCGCGCCCCTCGCTGCGCGCATGCGGCCGCGCACGCTGGAAGAGGTCGCGGGCCAGCGCCAGTTGCTGGGCCCGGGGCGCGCGCTGCGCGAATCCATCGAGCGTGGCGCCACCGGCTCGATCCTTCTGTGGGGCCCGCCCGGCAGCGGCAAGACCACGCTGGCCCGTCTCATCGCGCGCTATGCCAAGGCCGAGTTCGTCGCGTTCAGCGCCGTAACGGACGGCGTGCAGCGCATTCGCGAGATCGTCGCTACGGCGGAGCACCAGCTCGTGTTGGGCGGGCGCACCATCCTGTTCATCGACGAAATCCATCGGTTCAACCGCGGCCAGCAGGACGCGCTCCTGCCGCACGTGGAGAGCGGAACGGTGACCCTCATAGGCGCCACCACGGAAAATCCGAGCTTCGAGCTGACCGGCGCCCTCATGTCACGCCTCAGGGTGTTCGTGCTCGAACCCCTTACGATAGACGACATCAAGCAGGTGGTGCGACGCGCGCTTGAAGATTCCGATCGCGGGCTGGGCGGGAAGGGCGTCACGATCGACGACGACGCCCTTGCCATGCTCGCCGAAGAATCCGATGGCGATGCCCGTCGCGCCCTGAGTGTACTCGAAGCCGCCGTGACCCTCGCCCCGCCGCCCACCGCGCTGCATGCCGCCGTTCTCAAGGAAGCACTCCAGCTTCGTTTCGCCAGATACGACAAGACCGGCGAGGAGCACTTCAACCTCATCTCGGCGTATCACAAGTCGCTCCGCGGCAGCGACCCTCAGGCGGCCCTGTACTGGCTTGCACGCATGATTCAGGGTGGCGAAGACCCCATGTACATCGCGCGCCGCATGGTACGGTTCGCGGCTGAGGACGTGGGGCTCGCGGACCCGCGCGCGCTGGAAATCGCGATCGCGGCCAGGGACGCCTCTCACTTCCTTGGCTCCCCAGAGGGAGAGCTCGCGCTCGCCGAGGCAGCGGTCTATCTGGCGACCGCGCCGAAATCCAATCGTGTGTATGTCGCGTGGGGCGCCGCGCTTGAGGCCGCACGGAACACGCCGGCGGCCGCGGTGCCCAAGCACATTCGGAACGCGCCGACCAGGCTCATGAAGGAACTGGGATATGGCGCCGGGTATCAGTACGCTCACAGCGTTGCCGAAGCGTACACGCCCCAGGATTATCTTCCTGACGAGATCGCGAACGCGGTCTTTTATACGCCCAGTGCGTTCGGGTTCGAGCAGAAAGTTGCCGAACGTCTCAAGTGGTGGGCGGCACTCAGGCAGCGCATGACGGAGGAGGGCGGGGAATGAAGCGAGTTCTGTCAGCAATGGTCATATCAGCGGCGCTCATGGGTGCGGCCGCGTGCGGCCCGATCGGGCGGTCGTCGTTCCTGAATCCCGTTGTGGAACTCAAAGACGTTCGGCTCCGGGGGATCGGCTTCGACGGCGGCTCGCTGGACGTCGTGCTGAACGTCTACAATCCCAATGACTACCGGCTGGACGCATCGAAGGTGACGTACCGGCTCTTTGTGGACACGGCGCAAATCGCCACGGGCGAAGTGAACCAGCGCGTGACGCTGGACAACAAGAAGAAGACCGAGGTGACGTTGCCGGTGTCCTTCACGAACCGCGAACTGTTTGGCGCCGCCGCAGTTCTCACGAAAACCGGAAGCGTGGACTATCGCGTGGCTGGCGACGTGACGGTGGCCACGCCGTTCGGAAACTTCACGCGGCCGTACGAGGGCAGGGGGCGGTTCAACTCGGTGAGGCCCTGAGGCCGGCGCCTGCGCGGCGCCAAGACTAGCCGCTTCGCGCGCGACGCCGGTGCAGGATTTCGTCCAGGGAAAAACGGTCCGCGTCCGGTGGCATGAGCAGCAACAATACCAGCAAGGCGAGACGCGGAATCACGTGCTCGTGAAATGGATACAGCGCGTTGTGCAACAAATGTCCGAATGTCACAGTCACGAGGACAGCGCCCAGCCCGGCATACGCCACGGACCGACGCCAGCCCAACAGCACCAGCGCGCCGCTCCCGAGTTCCACAAACGGAATCGTGAAGCCGACGGCCCAGAGGGACCACGTCGGGAGAAACGTGTCTTGAAACGGAAGGAAGAACTTCGCCACGTGGCCGGTGGGGCCCAGGGTGAAGACCTTGTACACGCCAGCCATGAAGAAAATCAGCCCGAGCACACTCCGTGCGAAGACAAGGCCCATGGCAATCCAGAGTGTTCGGCGGTCGGTGGCTGGCATCGGCTAAGGTTATGCACAGGTACGGCAGCTGCGAAGTCCGGATCAGCAGCGGGAACAACGATCGCCGAGCGGCCCGTCGGCAGCTCGGCGATCTACGTGCGTAACCTGCGCTCGGCAGAGCGTGGCGCACTCGGGAGCGAGCCGGCGCCGAGTTCGCGTTCGATCTCGTAACGGCCGGCGAGCGCCGCGTTGCGGCGGTCAATGGGAGAGCTCACGTCACCCAATTATGCGACCCGACGGGGTGACCCGCGGCAGCGCGCGCCGGCCAGGTAGCTCGGCAGGAGGCGGGCGGCTAACGTTCTTCATCCCCATTCGCCGGAGAGCGGCCTGCCGTCCTCGGACCTTCGCGACCAGCTCCAGAGGACTCTCAGCGGCATCTACACCCTCGAACGCGAACTCGGTGGCGGCGGGATGTCGCGCGTCTTCGTGGCCGAGGAGACGACGCTCGGGCGCAAGGTCGTGATCAAGGTGCTCCCGTCCGAGACCGCGGCTCAGGTCTCGCTCGAGCGGTTCAAGCGCGAGATCATGCTCGCCGCGCGGCTCCAGCATCCGCACATCGTGCCGCTCCTGTCGGCTGGCGAGTCTGAGGGGGTGCCCTACTTCACGATGCCGCTGGTCGAGGGCGAATCGCTGCGCGCGCGCCTCGCGCGCCACGGCGAGCTGCCCGTGAGCGACGCGATGCGCATCTTGCGCGAAATCGCCAGCGCTCTCGCCTACGCCCACGAGCGCGGGATCGTCCACCGCGACATCAAGCCCGACAATGAGCTCCTGTCGGGGGGCAGCGCGATGGTGACCGACTTCGGCGTCGCCAAGGCGCTGTCGGCGTCGAGCAACGCAGAGCACGTCGACGGCGGCGTGACGTCGCTCGGCGTGGCGCTCGGGACGCCGGCGTACATGGCGCCGGAACAGGCGACGGCAGACCCGGCGATCGACCACCGCGCCGACCTCTACGCGTTCGGCGTGCTCGCGTACGAGTTGCTCACCGGGCAGCCGCCCTTTGCGGGGCGCACACCGCAGAACCTGCTGGCCGCGCACGTGACCGAAGTGCCGGAGCCGATCGCGAAGCGGCGCGCGTCGCTGCCGCCCGCGCTCGCTGCGCTCGTGATGCGCTGCCTGGAGAAGCGGCCGGCCGACCGCGTGCAGACGGCGGCGGAGATCGTGCATGGACTCGATGTTATCACCACTCCGAGCGGCGGAATGCCGCCGACGGGCGCCCTGCCGGCCCCATCCGGCGACGCGCCTCCCGCCGTATCGGGCCGGTCCGTAGGGCGAAAAATCGCAACCGCATCCGCCGGCGTGCTCGTCCTCGGTGGGCTCGCGTGGTTCGCGGTACGCCCGGCTCGGCTGCGCACTGCCGATGCCGCCGTGTCGCTCAAGACGATCGCCGTGCTTCCCTTCGCGACCGGCGGTGACACCGCCAGTGACTACCTCTCCGAGGGTATCACGGATGAAGTCCGGAGCGCGCTCGAGACCGTGCAAGGACTCGCCGTCAAGCCGCGGAGCGTGGCGAACCAGTTCAAGGGCCACGCCGACGACGCGAGCGCCGTCGCCGCGAGGCTCGGCATCGGCACGCTGGTCTCGGGAACGTTGCGCCGCGCCGGAACGCGGGTCCGCATCACCGCGGAACTCGTGCGCGTAGCGGACAACACCTCGCCGTGGAGCCGGAAGTTCGAGGGGGAGGAGAACAATCTCATCGCCCTTCAGGACTCGATCGCCCACCAGATCGCCACCGCGCTGCAAACGCGCCTGGTTGACGTCGGTCGCCCGAGCGGCAGCGCGGTGGGCACCACCAACCCGGCAGCGTACGACCTCTACCTGCGCGGAACCTCCCTGTTTCACAAGCGTGGAGAGCAACCGCTACGCCGGGCCATTGGCCTGTTCGAGAAAGCGATTGCGGCCGATCCCAGCTATGCGAGAGCCTACGCCGCGCTCGGCGCCACACTCGCCGTGCTCCCCAGTTGGTCAGACACACCGGGTGACTCGGTCCTGCCGTCCGCGCTTGCGGCAGTCGACAAGGCCATTAGCCTCGATGGGACGCTCGCTGAGGCGTTCGCGGCGCGCGGTGAAGCGCTCTCCTACCTGCGTCGGTGGGACGAGGCTGAACGTGCACTCCGCCGCAGCATCGAGCTCGATCCGCATTATGCCACGGCGCACCAATGGCTCGCCGAGAACCTCGCCGCGGAGGGCCGCTTTGAGGAGAGCATCGCGATGTATCGCCGTGGGACGGAGCTTGACGAGTGGTCAGCGATCACATGGGGAAACATGGGGCTGGCGCAGGCAACACTCGGGCAGGCCAACGCGTCACGGGCCAGCCTTCAGCGTGCCATCGAACTCGATGCGGAGGGGTATTTCTGGCACAACATTCTTGCCATCGAGTTGGTACTGAGCGGCGACGCAGCTGGTGCGCTGCGCGAAATTGCGCTCATGCCCGATTCGGGAAGGCCGGCGAAGGAAGTGACTCAGCGGGCGTTCGTTTACGCGCGCGCCGGGCGCCGCGCCGACGCCGAAGCGATCGCGCGCCGTTTGGAGCAGACGGGCGGCGCCAGGGCGATTGACGTCAACGCGGTCGGATTCGCATACCTCGGCTTGGGAGACTTCGAACGGGCGCTCACAAACTTCATCAGTGGCGCCGATCGGCACGATTACTTCTATTCGGACCTTGGCCGCGAGGTGGAGCCGCTTCGCGCGCTGCCGCGCTATCCGGAGCTGATGCGCAAGCTGAACCTGCAGGATCAGCCGATCGCAAAGATGAAGGCCCGGGCGAAGTGACCGACCTTCAGGACAGCCTCTGGGGACATGGACGATGGACACGATAGCGCGACTGAACGCGTCATTGGCTGGCCGGTACATCGTCGAGCGAGATCTCGGCGCCGGCGGCATGGCCACCGTGTACCTCGCCCGCGACCTCAAGCACGACCGCGCGGTCGCCATCAAGGTCCTCCACCCCGACCTCGCCCGGTCGCTCACCAGCGAACGCTTCCTCCGCGAGATCGCGATCACCGCGCGACTGAACCATCCGCACATCCTCGCGCTGCTTGATTCGGGCCAGGCCGGGGACGGCGACCTGCTGTACTACGTGATGCCGGTCGCCACCGGCGAGTCGCTGCGCGACCGCATTGCCAAGGGCGGCGCCATGCCAGTCGCCGAGGCGCTCCGTGTGGCGATGGACGCAACCGAGGCGCTCGTGCACGCGCATGCGCAAGGCGTCGTGCATCGCGACATCAAGCCGGAAAATGTGCTGCTGTCCGGGCACCACGCCATCGTCGTGGACTTCGGCATCGCCAAGGCGGTGGGGCACGCGCGCGACACGACCACGCTCACGAGTGAGGGGACGTCGCTCGGCACTCCGGCCTACATGGCTCCCGAGCAGGCCGCCGGCGACGGCGTGGTCGATCACCGCGCCGACATTTACGCCGTCGGCGCACTGTTGTTTGAAATGCTCGCGGGAGCGCCAGCCTTCGCGGGCACGTGGCGGCAGGTCATGATGGACAAGCTCGCCAAGGAGGCTCCATCGTTGGCGTCGCGCTGTCCGGCCGCATCCCCGGGGTTGGTGCGTCTCGTGGCGCGGTGTCTGGCGCGCGATCCCGCCGATCGTCCCGCCACAGCCGAGGCCCTGCTGGGCGAGCTGCACGTCCTCGCCGCGCCGGAGCGGGCTCCGGGGCCAGCGCGGCCTCGCGCGCCGTTTCTCGTTGGCGGATTCGCGCTCGCGGCCGCGGCCATCCTCGCCGTGCTCTTCGTCCGCGACCGCCGTGCGCGATGGGTGCACGAAACGGCCCTGCCCACCATCCAGCGACTCGTCGAGGCCGACGAGCTCGACTCGGCGTTCGCCCTGGCCGCCGTGGCGGCGGAACG
Source organism: Gemmatimonadaceae bacterium (assembly GCA_035544915.1). GTDB lineage: Bacteria > Gemmatimonadota > Gemmatimonadetes > Gemmatimonadales > Gemmatimonadaceae > Fen-1231. The sequence continues at coordinate 7,972 of DASZZO010000071.1, forward strand.
CGCGCCCGGCGACTCGGCCGTTGATGCGGCCTGGGCCAGGCTGGCGCTCACCCAGACGTTCCTGAGTGAGCCGGCGGGTGCCGAGGTGAAGCGCGCCGCGGTGAGCGACACCACGCGATGGATTCGCGTGGGGACCACCCCAACGCACCCGGTGCGGATCCCGAGAAACGCGTGGTTCTACCGGTACACCAGGCCCGGATATCGCCAGGTTACGGTGATGGGCGCGCGCCTTGGCGGCAGCTACGTCCCGATCCCGAGTCCGATCCTGCTTCGGCGTGTCAGCGATCCGGACTCCGACATGGTGCTGTTGCGCGGGAGCCGCCTGAGAGGAACGCTGTATGGCCTGGTCGCGACCGACACGTTTGACCTCGCCGACTTTCTGATGGACAAGCTGGAGGTCACGAACCGCCAGTACAAGGCATTCGTGGACGCGGGGGGATATACAAACCGCACTTGGTGGGACTCGACGATTGTCCGCGGCGGGAATCCCGTCCCCTGGGCGGAGGCCGTCGCGCTCTTCACGGACAAGACGGGCCGCCCCGGTCCCTCGTCGTGGGAGGGCGGAGCGCCCCCGAACGGCACGGAAGATCTCCCGGTTGGCGGCGTGAGCTGGTACGAGGCACGGGCCTACGCACGATTTGCCGGCAAGGCGCTGCCCACGGTGGTCGAGTGGAACGCGGCGGCCATGCCCGAGGCGGCCCGGTGGGTGGTGCCGCAGGGGCGCTACGAGTCGGAGGGTCCCGTGCGCGGCGGCGCCGCCCGCGGCGTCAGTCCGCGAGGCGTGTACGACATGGCGGGCAACGTCCGCGAGTGGACAGTGAACGCGCGCGAGCCCGGGAGCCGGTACATCCTCGGCGGCGGCTGGACCGATCCGCCGTACCTGTTCAGCGAGATCTACACACAGCCGGAACTCGACCGATCACCGATCAACGGCATCCGCCTCGTGCGGCGCGTCGGAAACGGGAAAGACCTCGCGCGCGCGAGTGCTCCCATCCCGGGCCTGTCGCGCGACTTCAACGCCGCACGGCCGGTGGACGACGCCACCTATCGCGGTTTCCTCTCACTCTACGACTACGACCGCACGCCGCTGAACCCGAAGGTGACTTCACGCGATACGACCGCCCCCGACTGGGCGCGTGAGGACATCGAGTTCGACCTGCCGGGCAGCGCCGGGCGCATGTGGGCCGTGCTGTTCCTGCCCAGGCGCGTGCGGGCGCCGTACCAGACAGTGGTGCTCTGGCCAGCGTCGGATGCCTTCATCCTGCACGACCGCCGGAACCTGTCGATGACATTCGTGGACTACATCGTCCGCAGCGGTCGTGCCGTGCTGTACCCGATCTACGAGCACACCTACGGGCGCGGGAGCAGCATGGCGGGGGATATTCTAGCCGCGACGATCGAGCATCGCGACCAGATGCTGCGCTGGGCGAAGGAGATGCGACGGTCGATCGACTACGTCGCTACCCGTCCGGACATCGACACGACGCGCCTGGCATTCGTCGGCACCAGTTGGGGCGGACGGATTGGCGGGCTGGTGCTGGCGGTCGAGCCCCGGTTCCGCGCCGCCGTACTCAATGTGGCTGGTCTTTCCGCGGACCCCACGCGCCCGGAAGAGGATCCGGTGAATTTCCTCCCGCGTATCCGCATCCCGGTCCTCATGCTGAGTGGCAGGTACGACAGCGTGTTCCCATACGAGGTCTCGCAGAAGCCGTTCCTGCGGCTTCTCGGATCGCCGCCGGCGGACAAGAAGCAGATCCTTTTCGACGGCGGGCATTTTCTCCCGCGCGCGATGATGGTGGCCGAGTGCCTCAAGTGGCTGGACCATTATCTGGGTCCGGTGACGAGGCAATGACGTTGCGCGCCACCCAGTTTCTGAATCACTGGAACCTGCCAGGATACCGGGGCTAAACTTCCGCTGAAGCCCGTTAAAGGCGGTTCACCCCGGCAACCTGATTCGGAGAAGGGACATGGCCAAGTTTGCGAATATTCTCGGGACCGTCGGAAACACTCCCGTCGTCAAGATCGGAAGGCTCGCGCCGCCAGGCGTGGAGCTGTTCGTCAAGATCGAGGCGTTCAATCCACTCGGCTCAGTCAAGGATCGCCTCGCGCTGGGAATCATCGAGGATGCCGAACGCACCGGCACGCTCAAGCCCGGTCAGACGGTGGTAGAGGCGACGAGCGGCAACACGGGCATTGCGCTGGCCATGGTCTGCGCGCAAAAGGGCTATCCGCTGGTCGTCACCATGGCCGACTCATTCAGCGTCGAGCGCCGCAAGCTGATGCGGTTTCTTGGGGCGAAGGTCATCATCACCCCCGCTGCGGAGCGAGGCACCGGGATGGTGCGGAAGGCAAGCGAACTTGCGCGCAAGAACGGCTGGTTCCTGGCGCGGCAGTTCGAGAATGAGGCGAACGCCGACATGCACTCGCGAACAACGGCCCGGGAGATCATAGCCGACTTCGCCGGCGAGCGGCTCGACTATTGGGTCACCGGATTCGGGACCGGGGGCACACTCAAGGGGGTCGGACGCGTGCTCGCCAAGGAGCGCCCGGAGACGAAGATCGTCGTGTGTGAGCCGGCCGACGCGCCCATGCTCAGCAGTGGCGCGGAACAGCCGCGGCGTGATGATGGCACCCCTGAGAGCCACTCGGCGTGGAAGCCGCATCCGATTCAGGGCTGGAGCCCGGACTTCATTCCCAAGCTCACCGCCGACGCCGTGGCGATGGGCTTCATTCATCGGATTATCACCGTACCCGCCGCCGAGGCCATGCTCTGCAGCAGGCAGCTGGCGCAACGCGAGGGAATCTTCGTGGGCACGTCGGCTGGCGCGACATTCGCCGCGACGCTTCAGCTATGCGCGGATGTCCCCAAGGGCTCGACGGTTCTCTGCATGCTCCCCGACACGGCCGAGCGCTATCTCAGCACCGCACTGTTCGCCGACATTTCCGCCGACATGACGGAGGAGGAGGCCGCGATCGCCAAGTGACCCAGTGGTGGTGGCGGACGCCGAGGAGCATGCGTTCGCGCCGCGTCCGGACCGCCCACTTCCGGGTCCGTGCCGCACCGGTCCCCGTCAGCGTCGCACACTTGATCGTCGGAGCTGTATTGCAGAGGCGCCCGCTATGCACACTTTCTCCGGGGAGCTGCATAGCTGATCGTCGGAGCTGCGCCTCCTGCTGGCGTTGCCCTTGATCTCGCTCTGACTCTTCGCGTGGCCGGTAGTCGGCCACGCTCGCGACGCGCGGGCGGGGCGGGGTGGGTACGTGCCATCTATTTCTTCGTCAGCTCCATTACCCAGACGTCGCTTTCAGCGGTGGCCAGCGTGAAGAACAGGCGCCTGCCGTCGGTATCGAACTCCGGGCGCCGTGGCTGGCGATCGGGATCGTCGAACCGGAAGAGCAGTCGTGGCGGGCCACCGTGGAGCGAAAGCGAATAGAAGGCGTGGCGGCCGTCGCGCTCGATGGCGAGAAAATAGAGAACGTCAGGTGCGGCGCCGAATGCGATGTTTTGCGGTCGCAGGCCGAGCGCATGGCCGTCGAAAAGAAGCCGGGTGTGTGAGCCATCGGCGTCCGCAATATGAAACGTCGTATCGACAAGACTGATGTAGACGATGGCGGACCCGTCGGGCGTCCAGCGCCCGCCGGAGCCGAAATCCCGGGTTACCTGGCGGGCGTCCAACCACCGCCCATCTTGCGCGCGCTCCACGACGTGCATTTCCCAGCGGCCGCTCCGATCGCCGATGAAGATGATCTTGTTGCCGTCGGGCGACCACGCCGGGCCCATTTCGTGGCCCGGGTATCCAGTCACGTCGCGTACATCGCTGCCGTCGGCGGTCATCACGTACACGTCACGATTGCCGGTCTTCCACCCGTGATAGGTGATCATGCGGCCGTCCCGCGACCACATGGGATCGAACGCGTCGGCCGAGTCCCGCGTGAGCTGCACCGGCTCGCCGCCGGTGACCGGAATCTTATAGATGTGCTGATGACCGACGCCGCGGTTGGAGTCGAACGCGAGCCACTGGCCGTCTGGCGAGACTGCCAGGCCCTCAACCGTTTGATTCTCGTTGGTGATGCTCCTGGCCGCGGCGAATGGCGTGACCCCATTCGGCGCGATCGGCGCCATCCACGGATTGGAGCGTGTGGTCAATACCGTGTAAGCGAGACGCGATCCATTGGCGGAGAGCGAGATGGTGTGCGCGTTGACGCCGGTCGTGAGGCGTACGGGTTGTCCGCGTGGCTCGCCCGACCCTGAAAGCGCCTGCTGGTAGATGTCGCGCCCGCCCCCGGCGCTCGACACGTAGAGCAACGCCCGCCCATCCGGTGCCCACGCGGGGCTCGCATTCAAGTGCGTGGCGTCGCTGACGCGAATGGCCTTGCCCGTTCTGACGTTGACAGTCCAGATGGCACTGTTCGCGATGTTCCCCAGCATGGCCCCCGAGTAGACGAAATACGGATTGTCGGAGACGTACGCCACGCGTCGTCCGTCCGGCGACCATACCAGGTAGTTGGGCCAGCGCGCCACGCCGATGCGGCGTGGCTCTCCGCCTGCGGCGGCCCGGAGGTAGATCCCATCCAATCGCGCGAAGGCGAC
>DASZZO010000072.1:0-22886 GCA_035544915.1 Gemmatimonadaceae bacterium
AGACTGAAGCAAGAGTGAGTATCTTCAGCCGCTCGATGACCGAACTGCGCCGCTCCATCGGACTCGTCCGTGCGACTGCGATGGTCGTGGGCATCATCGTCGGCGCCTCCATTTTCGTCCAGCCGTCAGCCGTCACGGCCCAAGTGCCATCAGTGACCGCCGTCCTGCTGGTCTGGACGACCGCTGGCCTTCTGACGCTCATCGGTTCGCTCGTGGTCGCCGAGCTTGCTTCAGCGTTCCCGCGTACAGGGGGAGTCTATGTCTTCCTGAACGAGGCCTATTCGCCGTCGGTCGGATTTCTGTGGGGCTGGGCGATGTTCTGGACCATGCATTCCGGGATCATCGCCGTGATCGCCATGGTGTTTGCGCGCTACGTCGGAGCATTTGTCCCGCTCGGTGACGGCGGGATTCTGATCGTAGCGGTGGCGTCGATCATCGCTCTTTCTGCCGTGAACTATCTCGGCGTGCGGCTCGCGAGCGCCCTCCAGGTTGGGCTCACGTGCATCAAGGTTCTCGCACTCGTGCTGATCGTTGCGGCCGCCGGGAACGTTGCGCGCCAGGGTGGTGACGCCCTGCGACTGGTGACCGGCGCCGCAGGTACCGCGATGCCGGCCCCCGGCGCATTTGCGCTCGCACTCATCGCTGGACTATTCGCGTTTGGCGGATGGCACATGGTCTCATACGCGGCCGAGGAGACGGTGAACCCCACAAGAACGATTCCGCGCGCGCTGGTGCTCGGGACGCTGACCGTGACCGCACTCTACGTCGCCGTGAATGGCGCATACCTGTCCGTCCTCCCTCTTGCGACCGTCGCATCGTCCTCACGCGTAGCTGCCGACTTTGCCGACGCCGCCGTGGGAGGCTCGGGCGCGCAGATCATGTCGGCGTTGGTAGTGCTTTCCACGCTCGGCGCCATGAACGGCGTGATCCTTGCCGGACCGCGCGTGTACCTCGCCATGGCGGGCGACGGGCTGCTTTTCAAGTGGGCCGGCGCCGTGCATCCACGTTACCGCACGCCACATCGTGCTATCGCCCTGCAGGCTGTATGGTCGTCCGTGCTCGTGGCCACCGGTACCTACCGGGCGCTCTTCACGCGTGTCGTTTATACGGAATGGGTCTTCTTCGGGCTGCTCGCGGCAGCACTCGTCGTGCTGCGCCGCCGGCCTGGCTACGCACCCGAGTATCGCGCGTGGGGATATCCAATCCTTCCGGCACTCTTCGTGCTCTCGACCGCGACGATCGTCTTCAACCAGATCATGCACGAGCCTCTTGACAGTCTGCTTGGGCTCGGCCTCGTTCTCGCCGGCCTGCCCGTCTACTACATTTGGGCGCGGAAGCACTGAACGCCCTCGCAGGAGAGCCGGCCCGTGAGAATCGTGGACGTACACAACCACTTCTATCCCCCCTCGTACATCGACCTTTTACGATCTGGCGAAAGCGTAGTCACGGTGAAGATCGACGGTGACGGCAACCCGGAGATTCACTATCCGGGTGACTACAACACCGCCGTGCCTGGCCACCGCGATATTGCCTACCGGCAAGACGTGCTCGAGCAGGAGGGTGTCGACACGCAAGTTCTCTCCCTCACTACGCCCGGCACGCACGTGGAGACTCCCGCACGGGCGGTCAAGTACGCGAGACTCGTGAACGATGCGTTCGCTGCGATCGTGGCGGGGCGCACGCCACGCTTCGCCGCGCTTGCCACACTGCCACTCAACGATCCGGCCGCCTCTGTGATCGAGCTCCGGCGCGCCGTGCAACAACTCGGGTTCCCCGGCGCGCTGCTTTTCAGCAACGTGAACGGCGTCGCGCTTGCCGACAGTCGCTTCTGGCCACTCTACGAAGTCGCGAATGAGTTGGGGGCGGTTCTGCACATCCACCCCACGAACCCGGTCAATGTGGAGGCGATGGAATCATATTGGCTGATGCCGCTCGTCGGGTTCCTCTTTGACACGACTGTCGCCGCCGCACATCTCGTGTTCAGTGGCGTGGGCGAGCGCTTCCCGCGCATCAACTGGGTCCTCAGCCATCTCGGCGGCGCGATTCCGTATCTCGCCGAACGGCTCGACCGCGGGTATCACGCGTTCAAGGAATGCCGCGCGAATATTCCCAGGCCACCGAGCTCCTACCTGAAGCAGTGGTACTACGACACGGTCAATTTCGACAAGGACGCACTGGAACTTGCTGTGCAGTTCGCAGGGGCTGGACGCATTCTCGCAGGGAGCGACTATCCTCACGCCATCGGAAGTATTCCCGCGATGAAGAGCTGCCTCGCACGTCTCACTGTCTCCGAGGTCGAGAGGGAAAACATCCTCGCCGGAAACGCCGCAAGGCTGTATCGCCTCGGCTGAACGCGGCCAACGATCCCCCGCGCGGTTGCGTTCGACACACATGAGCAAACGTGAGCGAGCGCCGGCGCCGGCGGGCGACCCGTCGGCTTCTCCGCGCTTTCTTCCGTTGTTGCTGCTCCTGTTCGTAGGGAGTGGTTGCGCCGCCCTGATCTACGAGATCGTCTGGTTCCAGTTGTTGCAGCTGGTGATCGGTTCGTCCGCTGTCTCGCTCGGCGTCCTTCTCGCCGTTTTCATGGGAGGAATGTGCGCAGGAAGTTTCGGCCTCGCGAGGGTCGTTCCTCGACGGCACCATCCGCTCAAGGTGTATGCGCTGCTCGAGCTTGGAATCGGCGCGTTCGGGTTGATTGTCCTGATCGTGATGCCCGTTGTCGGCATGGTCTATTCCTCTGTCGTCGGGCACGGGCTCCCGGGCCTCCTGCTGCGCGGCCTCTGTGCCGCCATCGTGTTGTTGCCACCTACGCTCCTCATGGGCGCGACCCTTCCCGCCATCGCGCGCTGGGTTGAGACCACTCCGAAAGGCGTGTCTTGGCTCGGTTTTGTTTACGGCGGCAACACGGCGGGTGCGGTGTTCGGATGTGTGCTGGCCGGCTTCTACCTGCTACGCGTGCATGACCTGTACACGGCTACCTTCGTGGCGGTGGCGCTCAACGTGGTGGTGGCGGCGGCCGGTCTGTCGCTCGCGAAATCGGCGCCGTACAGTGCGAGCGATGCCGCGGCAACTCGACAACCGGCAGCGCCGCCGACGGGCGTCCGACTCGTCTATGCGACCATCGCGCTCTCGGGGTTCACCGCGCTCGGGGCGGAGGTTGTCTGGACACGGCTCCTGACGCTTCTGCTCGGCGGGACGACGTACACATTCTCGATCATCCTTGCGGGCTTTCTCGCCGGGATCGGGCTCGGCAGCAGCATCGGCTCCTTCGCGTCACGCGACATCCGTCGACCGCGGCTCGCGCTCGGCACCACTCAGCTCATGCTCTGTGCAGCGGTCGCCTGGGCGGCGTGGAGCATCACACAGGCCCTCCCGTACTGGCCCGTCAATCCCTCGCTCACTGACGATCCGTGGATGGTGTTCCAGGTGGACGTTGTGCGGGCACTGTGGGCGGTGCTCCCGGCCGCGGTCCTCTGGGGCGCAAGCTTTCCGTTGGCACTCGCGTCTGTCGCTTCCAGAGGGCAAGACGCCGGCCGGATGGTCGGCGGTGTCTACGCGGCAAATACCATCGGGGCGATCGTCGGCGCGATCCTGTTCAGCATCGTGCTGATCCCCAGGGCGGGAACCCAGCAGTCCCAGCGCGTGCTGATCATGGTGGCCGCGACTGGTGCATTGCTGATGCTCGCATTCGTGTTCCCGCGTGACTCGCCACGTCCGAAGTTGCGGCCGGCCGGTGCCGCGTGGATTGTGGGTGCCCTTGCGGCCGCCGGCCTGCTCGCCTGGACGGTGGCACCGGTTCCGGCGCTGCTCGTAGCATACGGCCGCTTCTCCGCCCCGCGTCTCAATAATCACGGTGACTTCATCTACGTCGGCGAAGGAATGAATTCTTCGCCCGCAGTCTCTCGGCTCTCGAACGGCGTCCTCAACTACCACAACGCCGGCAAGGTTCAGGCTTCCAGCGAGCCACAGGACATGCGCCTCCAGCGCATGCTCGGTCATCTGACGACGCTCGTACCGGCACAGCCCAGCTCGGTGCTCGTCATCGGCTGCGGCGCGGGCGTAACGGCTGGCGCCTCCAGCATCAATCCGCGAGTCAAGAGGCTCACGATTGCGGAAATCGAGCCGCTCGTGCCGCGCGTCGTTTCGGAATACTTCGGCGAACACAACTACAACGTTGTGCGCAATCCGAAGGTGCATTTGCAGATCGACGACGCCCGACATTTTCTCAATACAACCGACGAGAAGTTCGATGCAATAACGTCCGATCCGTTCGACCCCTGGGTGAAGGGCGCGGCCACCCTCTACTCCAGAGAGTTCTGGCAGCTGGCCAGGCAACACCTGAACCCGGGAGGCGTCGTCACCGTCTTCGTGCAGCTGTACGAGAGCGGCACGGCGGCAGTGAAGAGCGAGATCGCCACGTTTTTTGAAGTGTTTCCCAACGGCATCATCTGGGGAAACACCTACAATGGAGAGGGATACGATATTGTGTTGCTCGGCCAGGTCGAGCCGACGCACATCAATGTCGATGAGATGGAGCGCCAGCTGAACAGTCCCGAATTTGCCGTGGTGGCGCAGTCGTTGCGCGAGATCGGCTTCAACTCCGCCGTGGACCTTCTCGCGACCTACGGCGGGCGCGCCCGCCAGCTCGTGCCCTGGCTCAAGGACGCCGAAGTGAACACTGACAGGAACCTCAGATTGCAATACCTGGCCGGCTTCGGCGTCAATGCCTACGAGCAAGCTGCCATTTACCGGAGCATCCTCTCCTACCGTCAATATCCGCAGGACCTCTTCGACGGTTCGCCAGAGCGGCTGGCGGCACTGCGCGGAGCGATTTCGTTTGGGAGATAAGGCGCCGCTGGCGCGCCGCTGGTTCCCGTTACTGCTTCTGCTGTTCGTTGGTAGCGGTTGCGCGGCGCTCATCTACGAAATCGTCTGGTTCCAGCTGCTGCAGATGGTGATCGGCTCAACCGCCGTATCACTCGCCATCCTTCTCGGCACGTTCATGGGCGGTATGTGCATCGGGAGCATGGGGCTTGCCCGCGTGATCCCGCGCACGCGGCATCCGTTGCGTGTGTACGCGATGCTTGAGGCCGGTACAGGCGTGTTCGGACTGCTCCTCGTCTTCGGGATGCCCGCGATGGCGCGCCTGTATGCGCACATCGGTGGGGAGGGCCTCGGTGGATTGCTGGTGCGCGGCGTGCTCTGCGGCGTGCTGCTCTTGCCGCCCACGGTCCTGATGGGGGCCACCCTGCCCGCCATCGCGCGATGGGTGGAGACGACACGAACAGGCGTCTCGTGGATGGGATTCTTCTATGGCGGCAATACGGCCGGTGCGGTACTCGGGAGCCTGCTCGCCGGATTTTATCTCCTCCGGATATACGACATGCCGACGGCAACGGTGGTGGCGTTCGCGGTCAATGCCGTCGTCGCACTCGTCGCGCTCAGCCTGTCGCGGGTAACGCCCGGGGGCATGGTCGCGACCGAAGCCCCCGAGTCAGCACCGATCACCACCGACGGCAAGCGGTTGGTCTACGTCGCCGTTGCGCTGTCGGGCATGAGTGCGCTCGGCGCCGAGGTGATCTGGACGCGGCTGCTCTCCCTGCTTCTCGGAGGCACGACGTATACCTTCTCGATCATCCTGGCCGTGTTCCTTGCCGGCATTGGACTCGGAAGCAGCGCCGGATCGTGGCTCTCACGTGAGGTCAAACGACCGCGCACGGCGCTCGGCGTGTGCCAACTGCTCCTCGTCGCCGCTATTGCGTGGAGTGCCTTCACCCTTGCGCGATCCCTCCCCTTCTGGCCCATCAATCCTGGACTCGCATCCAGCCCATGGTTGTTGTTTCAGATCGATTTCGCTCGTTGTGTCTGGGCGGTACTGCCGGCGGCGTGCCTCTGGGGCGCGAGCTTTCCTCTGGCGCTTGCCGCGGTGTCGCGAAAGGGCGAGGACGGCGCGCGTCTCATAGGTGGTGTTTATGGGGCCAATACCCTGGGCGCCATCGTGGGCGCCGTCGCGTTCAGCCTGGTCCTGATTCCCCGGATCGGCACTCAGCACGCACAACAGGTGCTCATCGCCATCGCCAGCCTGGCTGCGATGATCATGCTCCGGCCGCTCGCCCTCGCGGCATGCGCTGCACTCGTGGCCGGGGCACTGGCATTTACCGTCTCCGCGGTTCCGTTCGAGTTGATCGCGTACGGTCGCCAGACACCCTGGCGGCTCAACCAGGTCAATGAGCTGTACCGCGGCGAGGGCATGAATTCGACCATCGCGGTGAGTGAGTTGAAGAGCAACGGGTGGCGCAATTTTCACGTCTCGGGCAAGATCGAGGCATCCACCGAGCCGCAGGACATGCGACTCCAGCGGCTGCTCGGCAATCTCCCGGCCTTGCTGCATCCCAATCCGTCGTCCATTCTCGTGGTCGGCTTTGGCGCGGGCGTGACAGCCGGATCGTTCGTGCCGTATCCAGAAATGATGCGGATGGTGGTTGTCGAGATCGAACCGCTCATACCAACGGTCGTGAGCACCTTCTTCGGCCCGCAGAACTTCGAGGTGGCCAGGGACCCTCGCGTGCGGATTGTCTACGACGACGCACGACATTACGTGCTGACGACGTCCGACAAATTCGATCTCATCACGTCGGATCCGATTCACCCCTGGGTGAAAGGCGCCGCAACCCTGTACACCAGAGAGTATTTCGACCTTGTCAAGGCGCACCTGAATCCGGGAGGAATCGTGACCCAGTGGGTGCCTCTCTATGAGAGCAATGAGGCGGCCGTCAAGAGCGAGATTGCGACCTTCCTTGATGTTTTTCCCCATGGAACTGTTTGGGGAAACCTTTACAATGGGGAGGGTTACGACGTCGTGCTGCTTGGCCAGGAGGGAAACGCGAGAATTGATCTTGATGCCATACAGGAGCGAATGAACCGTCCCGATCACGCCCTCGTGCGACGCTCGCTCGCGGAAGTCAACTTTTTCTCGGCAACGGAGGTGCTGGGCACCTTCGCCGCCGCCGGGGCTGACTTGGCGCCGTGGCTCAGGCGGGCCGAGATCAATCGCGACCGTGACCTCCGGCTCCAGTATCTGGCCGGCCTGACGCCGGATTCCTACGCCGGAGGACCGATCTACACGCAGATCCTCGCGCACAGGCGATTCCCCGACAATCTTTTTGTCGGCTCCGATGCCCACATGCAGGCATTGCGCGCGCAGCTTGGCGGGATCCGATAGCGCGTGGATCCCTCGTCGTCGCCGTCAACTCTGTCGGCCCTCAGGAAGCTCGCGCGCATTGCGTTCGACGCGCGGGCGTGGCGGCCGTCGCATGCCCGTGTCCTGCTCGGCGAGATCGTTGGGAAGGACCGGAACGCGGCCGCCGGATATACGGACCACGATCATCTGATGGCTGCGGCGCAATGGCTCGCCCAAGCGCAAGACGCCATGTCCGATGGCGGGGTCGCCGGCCGCTTCAGCCTGCGGACCGGCTGGACTTCATCATACCCGGAAACCACCGGATACCTGATTCCGACGTTTCTCGAACTCGCGAAAGAGCCCGGTCTCGCCGGTTTCAATGAGCGTGCCGCGCGCGCGATGGATTTTCTCCTGCGGCTTCAGCTGTCCAGCGGCGCCTTCCCGGGTGGTGAGGTGGCGGAGAATACGACGAGCCCTTCCGTATTCAACTCCGCGCAGATCATCTGCGGCCTGGTGGCTTGGCACCGCGCGACCAACGATCAGCGCGCACTCCATGCGGCTGTCCGTGCAGCCAACTGGCTGCTCGAGGTGCAGGACGCCGACGGAGTGTGGCGGCGCCACATCTATGGAGATGCGCCCACCGCGTATTCGGCTCACGCATCCTGCTGGCTAGCCGAGCTCGGAGCATACGTCGGCGAGCAGCGCTACCTGGATGGGGCGCGCCGCCATCTCCACTGGCTTCTCGGATTGGCGGATGCGGAAACAGGATGGTTCGACCGCGCTGGATTCTCGACCCAGGATCACGCGGCCCGTGTGTCGGTCACCCACACGATTGCCTACACGATCTGGGGTGTACTGATGACGTCGGAGTTGCTGGGCGACTCGAACGGTATTGCGAGCGCCGAGAAGGCTGCGCTCGGCGTCGCGCGCCGGCTTGAACTGGACCGCGGTCTGCCAGGCCTACTCGATTGGCGCTGGCGCGGTCGCGGGACGTATGCCTGCGTAACGGGTTCAGCCCAGATGGCATTGATCTGGTTGCGCATGTATGAGCGATCGCGCGACGCGCGACTGATTAACTCTGCCCTTTTGGCCATCGACACCGTAAAGCGATCCCAGGCAATGCGGACCGGGCTCAAGGAGACTCGCGGCGGCCTGCCGGGTTCTGATCCTGTCTGGGGCGACTACATACATCTGGAGTATCCCAACTGGGCCGCGAAGTTTTTCATCGATGCGTTGTTGGGCAAGCGCCGGGCCCTGATGCTGCTCGATCAGCGCGAGCCCATCACATGGTCACCGCCCCCGGCCATCGCGCGTCCTGATGCAGGGCGCGCCGCCGGAGCGCGAATAGGAGCGCCGCGCGTTGTGCTGTATTCGGCCGAAGAATCCGTGAAGGTTTCCCAGCTCCTGGCCGTGTGCGGGAGTTGGGGGTTCCGGCCGCTCGCGGTGGTGGTCGAGCATCGGCGTGACGCGCCGGTGCTCGCGCGAATGCGGGAGCGGCTTCGACGTGACGGCTTTCGCGGAGCCTGGCAGGCATTCGCCCGGCGATTTGGACGTGGGCGCCCGCGCGAGACCGCCGCCCTCGACCACTCCACTCGAACGCGCGCCGTGTGCGTGCGCGAGGGGATTCCCCTCGTAGAGGTGGAGAGCCTGTCAGACGAGGCGGGCGTCACTGCTGTAAGGGAATTGCAGCCGGACATCGCGGTGCACGCGGGCGCGGGGATCCTGCGACGCGATCTCCTGATGGTCCCGCGCATTGGCACGCTGAACGCGCACATGGGCGTACTCCCCCGCTATCGCGGCATGAATGTCGCGGAATGGGCGGCCCTGGAGGGCGGACCGGTTGGTTGCAGCGTGCATTTCATTGATGCAGGAATCGATACGGGACCGGTGTTGGCCATCCGGCAGGTCGACCCGCGGAGCACCCGATCAGTCGAGGAGTTGCGCGCGCTGGTCGATGAGCAGCAGATCACCCTTCTGGGCGACGTGCTCCGCATATTCTGCGAGAGCGGACCGAAAGCGCTCACGCCCTATGCGCAAGCACCAGAAGAGGGACTGCAGTTCTTTCGCATGCACGCTGAACTTCGCGGCACGCTCGAGCGGGGCCTCGCTCCGACAGGATAGCCGGCGTCAGTTCGACGGCTGGGGATTCATCCGTCCGACGGGTCCACCGGAGCGTAGAAACTCAATCCGCGCACATTCTCGTCTATCGTGACCGAACGCTGAATCGCCGGAAAGGCTCGCGCCTGGCACTCCATGCGTTCGCACGTGCGGCAGGTCAGCCCAACTGGCACGGCGGCTGCGTTGGTCACGTCGAGGCCGTCGGCATGCATGACCTGCCGGGCGTATTCGATGTCGCAGGCGAGTGCGATCGCGTACAAGACGGGCGACTTGAAGTTCCCGGCATCGCGCCGCACCGTTCGCGCAACCGAAAGATGGGTCTCGCCGCTGGGAAGGCGTTGTACCTGGGTGCGGATGATCCCCGGTTGCGTGAACGATGCGTGCACGTTCCACAGGGGACAGATGCCGCTGAATCGCGGGAGCCGCGGCTTGCCGCCCGGAGCGAACTTCTTGGAGATGTTCCCCGCGATGTCCACGCGTACCATCATGAACGGGATGCCCTCGGACCCCGGACGGTGGAGCATCGTCAGGCGGTGGCAGACCTGCTCGAAGCTGACGCGAAAGCGGTGCCCGAGGAGTTCCAGGTTGTGGCGCTCGACCGTCGCGGCGCTCAGGAAGTCAGCGTACGGCATGAGCACGGCGCTGGCGAAGTAGTTCGCCAGGGAGACGCGGGCGAGCGTGCGCGACTCGTCGGAAGTAAAGATCTGGTCCTGCAGTACGCGTTGGAGAATCGGGGCGCCGCTCAGGAGCCCGATCTGGTGGGCCAGCTGGAAATGCCGCGAGCCACGCCGTAACACCTCCGAGAGCAGCAGCTCGCGTTGTACCGGGTCGAAGCGGCGGACTGCGCCACGCATCTCGCCCACTGTGCCCGTGCGAACGGTTACCCTGTGGGCGCGCTCGAGATGCCGTGCCAGTGTGGGAAAGAGGTTCTCGCGATCGAGCGCAGCGTCACGCCAGAGTCGTTCTGCCTCGGCCTCGAGTTCAGGAAAATGGTTGTTGTTGCGCTCGATAAAATCGGACACCTGCTCGGACGACATCCGCACACGCCCCGTAACGGCGACATCCTGTGATCCGTCCTGCGTCTCGCTCACGCGCAACGCAAGGGAGCCGAGCGACTCCTGAGCCTGCGTCCAGGCATAGTGCAGGCGCAGCACGGCGCGGGCGACGTCGGGCTGGGATTCGACGAACTCCCGCACCTCGCGAGTCGTCAGGGGATGCTCTTCGAACATGGGCTCAGCGAACGCTTCGATAAGGTCCGCCGTGAGCTGCACTTGATGGCCGCCCGCGAAGCTCCTGACATCGATGTCGAAAGTGCTGGCGAGTTTGAGCAGCAGGGCCGTCGTGCAGGGCCGCCGGTCGTTCTCTATCAGGTTGAGGTAGCTGGACGAAATACCCAGTCGATCAGCGAACGCAGTCTGGGTAAGCTCCCGCTTGAGCCGCACAGCACGAATGCGCTTGCCCAAAAGGACCGCGTCTGGCATTGGATTTGCTCTCTCTTGGTCAGCGGAACATTACACTCTTTACAATGTTACAGAATAGCCAACGCACACCAGTAGCTACGCAACACGCTAACACCAAATGAGTTATTGCGCACATCTACAAATGTTGTACACTCGGATGCACTAGTGTTTCACAGCCAACCCATTGAGCAAACGATCCGTGCCCGCTGCCGCAACGTCCGGCAAAATCCCTATGACCGTTCTCGCCCCCACGCGCCCCGGCTACGGTGCCATCCTCACCAAGGATGCCCTCGATTTCGTGGCGCAGCTTGAACGCGAGTTCGGCCCGTCCATCGAGTCGCTGCTCGCGGCCCGAGAGGCGTGGCGCGCACGCCTCGCCGCCGGCGAACAACTGGCCTTCCTGCCGCACACGGCGGCCATCCGAAACAGCGAGTGGCGCGTGCCCCCGGCGCCAGCCGACCTCAGCCGGCGGTTCGTTGAGATCACCGGCCCGGTCGATCGAAAGATGATGATCAACGCCCTGAACTCGGGCGCAGACGTGTTCATGGCGGATTTCGAGGACGCCACCTCGCCAACGTGGGACGCCGTCATGCAAGGGCAGGTCAACGTGCGCGACGCTGTTCGCCGGGAGATCGCCTACGATGATCCTGTCAGCCGCAAGGCGTACCGTCTCGCCCCGCAGATTGCCACACTGATCGTCCGGCCCCGGGGCCTGCACCTGGTCGAGCGCCACCTGCTGGCGGACGGGCGCCCAACGCACGCATGCCTCGTGGACTTCGGCCTGTGCGTGTTTCACAACGCTAGGCAACAAGTTGTGAACGGCAGCGGCCCGTATTTCTACCTCCCCAAGCTCGAGTCGCATCTCGAAGCCCGCTTGTGGAACGATGTCTTCATTGCAGCGCAGAAAACGCTCGGCCTGCCGCCTGGAACCATTCGTGCGACGGTGCTCATCGAGACACTTCCAGCCGCGTTCGAGATGGACGAGATCCTCTGGGAGTTGCGTGACCATATCACCGGCCTCAACTGCGGCCGCTGGGACTACATCTTCAGCTCGATCAAGGTTCGGCGTCACGATCCATTGGCCATCTATCCTGACCGCGCGCAGGTCACAATGACCCAGCCCAACATGCGCGCATACACGCAGCTTGCGATTCGCACATGCCATAGGCGCGGTGCGCATGCCATGGGCGGAATGTCAGCCTTCATTCCGTCGCGAGACGCTGACGCCAACGAAAAAGCCTTCGCCCAGGTGCGCGCCGACAAGGACCGCGAGGCGACCGATGGACATGATGGCACCTGGGTCGCTCACCCGGGAATGGTCGCCGTAGCTCGCGAAGCCTTTGCTGCCCGCGTGACGGGGCCGAACCAGCTCGACCGGTTGCGTAACGACATCGTACCAGACGCTGCCGCGCTGCTCGAGTTGCCGACAGGATCGCGCACGGAGGCTGGCCTCCGGCAGAATATCGGCGTTGGTATTCGGTACCTCGAAGCGTGGCTTCGTGGCCAGGGCGCGGTGCCACTCCACAACCTCATGGAAGACGCGGCGACTGCAGAGATTTCGCGCACGCAGGCGTGGCAGTGGGTGCGGCACGCGGCCCCGCTCGACGATGGGCGCGTCGTGACGGCCGCTCTTGTCCGCGACCTGATCGCCGATGAGATGGAGGCAATCGCGCGCGAGCTGGGCGAGGGCCACGTGACCAACCGGCGCTTTGACGATGCGTGCCGGATCTTCACGACTCTCGTGCTCGCCCCCGAGCTGGCCGAGTTCCTCACGACCGCCGCCTACGACGCGCTCGACGCCTGAACGCTTCCCCCACTTTCCGCCGACTTCCTTCCCCCCCAGAGGATCCACGCCATGATCGCAAGACTCGACCGTCCCATCGGCGGTATCTCCGCCGCCGCCGATCGCTGGAATGGCATCTCGCGGACGTATACGTCCGCGGACGTCGAGCGCCTCAAGGGTTCGGTCCGCATCCAGTACACCATTGCCGACCTCGGGGCTCGACGCTTGTGGGACTTGCTGACGTCGCGCGACTTCGTGAATGCGCTGGGTGCGCTCACGGGGAACCAGGCGGTGCAGCAGGTGCGCGCCGGTCTCGAGGCGATCTACCTCAGCGGCTGGCAGGTAGCGGCCGACGCCAACCTCGGCGGCCAGACGTATCCGGACCAGAGCCTGTATCCATCGAACAGCGTGCCCGTCGTGGTGCGGCGCATCAACGCCGCACTCCTCCGTGCGGACCAGATCGAGCACGCGGAGACGGGGAGCGCCCAGCGAAACTGGCTGGCGCCGATCATCGCGGACGCCGAGGCGGGTTTCGGCGGACCGCTCAACGCGTACGAACTGATGAAGTCCATGATTGAAGCGGGAGCCAGCGCCGTGCACTTCGAAGACCAGCTCGCAAGCGAGAAGAAGTGCGGCCACCTCGGGGGCAAGGTACTCGTCCCGGTCTCGCAGTTCATCCGCACGCTGGTGGCAGCGCGACTCGCCGCTGACGTCATGGACGTGCCGACGCTCATCATTGCCCGCACGGATGCCGACAGCGCGCAACTGATCACGAGCGACATTGACGAACGCGATCGGCCATTTCTGACGGGCGAGCGAACGCCCGAGGGATATCACCGCATCAGGGGCGGACTCAACCTGGCCGTAGCCCGTGCACTGGCCTACGCGCCCTACTCAGATCTCGTGTGGATGGAGACGTCCAAGCCCGACCTCGCCGAGGCGAAAGCCTTTGCCGAGGCGATACACGCAACGTTTCCGGAGAAACTTCTCGCCTACAATTGCTCGCCGAGCTTTAACTGGAAGAAGAAACTGGATGCAACGACCATCGCCAGCTTTCAGCGCGAGCTCGGCGCGATGGGTTTCAAGTTCCAGTTCGTGACGCTGGCCGGCTTCCACCAGCTCAACCATGGCATGTTCGAACTGGCGCGCGGCTACCGCGAGCGCGGCATGAGTGCGTACGCCGAGCTGCAGGAAGCCGAGTTCGCGAGCGAGGCCAACGGCTACACGGCGACGAAGCACCAGCGCGAAGTCGGCACGGGCTACTTCGATGACGTGATGCGGACGATATCGGGGGGGACGGCGAGTACGCTGGCGCTAGGGGCGTCTACGGAAGCGGCGCAGTTTCACTAGGCCGGTCGGGGAGTCCTGGGAGGACACGAACAGTCCTCCCAGGTCACGAAATCAGGATCAGGTGGGCTGGTCGCCGCCGTACCTGTGGAACGGGCTGCCGTCGCCGGGGAACGGCTCGTTGCCGCCCTGCGTCAGCTCCCTGAACGTCCCGAATACCTCGAGCTTCGGACTTTCGTACATGCAACACCTCCCCATGTGGAAGAACGTTATGAACCGCGAGCGGCACGTTAGAATGTTTGTCACAAACACGCAAGTGTCGCGGCGACGCAACAGGGACCGGTGTGTTGTCAAAGAATGCGGAGAGGGAATCGAAGCTCATGGGCGTCTTCCGCCGACGGATTTTATTTCGAGTTTCGGCGCACGCTTCGCGTCTGTTCGATCACTCGATCCGATGTGCAGCAGCGCCCGATGAAGACGCAGTGCTGTTCCAACGTAAGACCACCGTGGCGGCAGTTGCGCTTGGTGGCGAAAGAGAAGGCTCGCGGCGGGGGCAATCTGGCACCCTCTGGAGCTGGCCGCGGAGGTCTATCGGGTTAGGACCCCTTCCGTTCGACGCCCCTCAGCTTCGCGATTCTCTGCCGCACCAAGCCGCAGTTCATCGATCGCATTGCACGCGACCTCCGGCCCGCGGCCGTGCGAATTACAACATCACCAACACTGGGGACCTGGGGGCGGGTGTGTCGAAGCTCGTGGCCCATCTCGGCAAGAAGTCCACCGACGAGGCGGGGACAGAAGGGGGCCAGTCTGGCCTTGCATCGTGAGCGGTCGCCCACGATGATGGCGCAAGTTGATGTCCTGCAATGCCGAGAGAGGGAATCGAACCCTCATGGGGGTTGCCCCCCGACGGATTTTGAGTCACCGCGACGGATTCGCAGTCCGTCGCACCATTCCGCAACGCACAACGCCACTCACAGTTACGTGAAGTGGCGTTTGCAACCTTCCGCACCGTTCCGCAGGGTTTCGCGCGGCGCTATGAGCAGCGCATGAGCAAAGGGGCAGAATCCCTTTCACGCCTGAGCTGTCGCGCGAGTAGTCGGCGCAACCTTCTCGGCCTCTACTGCCGAGCGCGGACGTTTCGGAGCGCGGTGCACATAGACCATCGTCGTTGCGATGTTGGCATGTCCCATCCAGCCTTGAATGTCTACGACGTTCTCGCCCTCGACGACCCATCTGCTTGCGCGCCGGTGTCGGAGATCGTGACGGCGGAAACCTTCTGGCATCTTCGCGCGCTTCGCCGCACCCTCGAAGGCATCGGCGATGGAACGCACCTGCTGCCCCGCTACGGCGCTCCGCGTCGTGAGGGTGTGGTGGAATAGGAACGGCGAGCGTACGCCCTCGTACATCGCCATGCGGAAGCGGGCAGCATGCTCCTGCAGCGCCGCCTTGAGCCGCGGCGTCAGCGGCACCCAGCGGGACTTGCCACTCTTGGTGCGGCGCCCAGGTCCGCTCTTCACTTCCAGATATCCGCAGCCATCTGTGACCGGGTCTATGTCCTCCCAACGGAGCTGCAGCGCCTCGCTGTCGGCCCGAACGCCCGTATCAGCGAGGAGCAAGATGTAGAGATGGAGCATCGGGTTGTGCTCGGCCGCGGCGAGGAGCGCAGTGAGCTCGTCCGCCGTGAGAATCGGCGGCATACGTGAGTCGGGCTTCGATGACTTCACGCCGGCGCCGGGGTTGGCATCGAGGTATTCCTTCTCCAATGCATAGCTGAAAAGTCGGTGCAGCACGCGGCGGTCGCGGGAGACAGTGTGTGCACTCACACTCCTGTCGCCCTTCTCGTCACCAACCCGGTATGTGCGGCGCCATTCGAGGTACGTCTTGATGTGGCTGCGTGAAATCTGCCTGACAATGGGATCGCCGAGCTTCTCAACGAAGAACGAGCGAAATGGCTTGAGGCTGTCGCCGTAAGAACGTTGCGACCCGGGCGCGAGCTGAGGTAGCTCGTAGGTCTCGAAATCGCTGACGAGCGTCGAGAACCGGACGGCGCCAGGCAGCCCGGCCTTGGCCCGGCCGTGGTCCTTGGCGAGCTCGGCGTGCTGGCGTACGGCCTCGTTCTGCGCATCGACCCGCGTCCCGTGCACCGTGAAGGAGTGGTAAACGCCGCCAACGCAGAGACGGATGCTCCACGCGCCGGAGCGTTTCGTGATGTAGCCTGGGTATAGCTTTGTTTTTCTACGTGGCATGAGGCTGCCTCCGGAGAGGCGCCCGCTTGTTCGCAATCAAGCTCTTGGATGCCGCGGTCGCCGCCGCGACACGCTCCCGCAACGCCTGCAGACAGAGAATCAGCGGATCAAGTTCCGACGCATGCATGTGCAATTCCTCTACCTCCGGCACGTCGCCGACGTATCGAATCGTCAGGGTACCGGGCTCTTCGAACTCCATGTCAATAGCGGCAGACACGAACTGCGAACCGTCGCCTTCTCCGAGATCAAAACAAGTGTCGAGCTTGATGTCCGCGTACACATGCGGCTTGCGCTGGCCGTTCCCGACCAGCCCTTGCTTCACTGCCGTCATTGCTCGTGGCATTTGGCTCTCCTGTAAGTGTGGCGTGCGCTCACCTACTGGGAATATACGACAAGTCCCATTGCCCGCAAGATGGGCCTTCCCCTATATTCAGTTCATGTCGCCGTTGTCGATCCGACTGAAAGAGGAGCGCGAGGCTAAGGGCCTGACGCAAGGCGAGCTTGCGGACCGCGCCGGAACCCACCAAGGGACCATCTCGCTCCTCGAGAGCGGGCACACTCGACGCGTCGATTTTGACCTCCTCGAGCGCATCGCGGACGCCCTGGGCATCTCACCGGCCGCGCTGATCGTCGGCTCGGCGGCGCGCCGGCCGCGGCGCCGCCACAAGCGCGCGTAGGGCCCTCAGCGTTTCGGCATCGCCCGCCTGAAGTCGTACGGCGAGGATGTGCTTGCACGGCCCCCCGCGGACGCCGAAATCGGTACAGTCGCATGAGCTGGCATCCGCGGCGACGAGGTGGGGGCGCGCGCCCCCAGAGACCACCCAGGTCCCGCTTGTGACCCGCTCAACGTCCAAGTGGCATGCGCGGGCGAGCCGCGCGGTATCGGCGGCCCCGCTCGCAATCATCCGCCGATCTCGAACGTGCCCCAGCTCATACCGCGTAAGAGACCCCCAACCGCGTAGCCCAGCCCCATCACGACCGCATCGAGCCGATCCGGCGAGCGGCCCAGTGATGCACGCAGGGTGTCCTTCGAGACGATCTGAATCGCCCCTGACGTCGCGAGCTGCCATTCCACGCCCAGCGCTTCCTCCTCGAGCATAGTGTCGCGCGGCAGGGCGATCTGTCCGTTCTCGAGCAGCCCGCGGAATCTCCAGTGGGCTGCAGCCCGCATATTCAGATGTCTTTTCGGATCGCTCGCTTTCGCCGCGCCATTGAATGCGGTCACGTTCCATCCCTTCTTGCGCAGGATGTCAATGCACCCAGAACCGACGCCGGGCTCGTCGACGACGATGCGCGGCGCCGCCTGGCGCTGCTGATCGGGCCAATAGCGGTAAGCGTGCTCGATCACGCGGTCGGCCGTCTCGGTGAGGCTCGCGCCGTGCCAGGCAATGAGCTCGACGACGACGTGCCCGCGCACAACGGCAAGCACCGTGGAATCATTTCCGAATCTTGCCGGGTCGCACGAAAGAGTCACACGCTTCCACTGATTGGCCACGTTGAGCTCGCCGGAATCGTGCTTGTCGAAGGCCGCCCGGAGCCATACACGCTTGATAAGCCCCTCGACGGATTCTTCCGGCCACTCTGCGAGCACGCGAGCCCGATAGATCGAAGAGTTCTCGCCATACTCCCCTGCCATTGACGCGATCCAGGCGCTGCTCGGGCCGCCGGGAATCTCCTCGCGTTGATGGACAATGTTGGGGTGCGCGCTCGTCGGAACGACGAGCGTTTTCCAGTTGTCGCTCGTGGCGGCGGTGTGAAAGTTGCCGACGGGCCGCGTGGGGTTTCCGTAGACCACGATGCGATTCTCGGGACCAGTGGCGCACGCGAACGCCGCTTCGAACGTATCGGGCTCGAGGCCCTGCGCCTCACTGAGCGCGAGGAGCAGCCGCGGATGGTGGAAGCCGACCAGCTTCTCGGTATTGTCGCTCGTGAAGGCGAGCATCCCGGTCGAGTCGTTGACGCGGAGCTCCATCTGGAAGAGTTCTCCGGGAAGTTCCGGCGCGCGGACAAATGCCTTCCGCACTTCCTTCATGGAGATGTTGCGTGCCTGGCGATCAGTAACGCTCGTGAGGATCACGAATCCGCGGCGCGCGTAGACCCACCACAAGGCGAGCCGTGCCACCAACCAATCTTTTCCAACGGCATTGCCGCTGACGAGGCAAACGCGCGGATAGTCGCGCACCAGTTCGGCCATCTCGACTTGCTTCTCCCACGGATCACAGCGCAGCACGTCGCGCAGGAACCCGGCGGGGTCGTCGGCATATTTGGCGAACTCGTTGATGTCGCGTGCGCGCTTGTGCTCGGCGATGAGCTCGCCGATTTGGACCTCGAGCTTCTGAACCTGCGTCGCCGTAGTCATGCGTTCCGCGGGTGATGGTGGCTCTTCTTCGATGCGTTGAGCTCGGCGGTCAGATCGGCGATCTTTCGCAGGAGGTCGCGTTTCTCAACCGCGGCGCGAAAACCGGCCAGAGCGTAAGCGGCCTCGTGCGCCGTGCGCGCGTCGATGGCCCCTACAGTCACTGCTCGCGAGAGCCAGCTCAGGAAGTGCACGGCGTCCTCAAGGTTCTTTGGCGCGCGCGGGCAGTCTTCCGGTAGTGCCGCCTTCGCAAGCCGCTTCGACACGGCCGATGCCTTGCCGCCAGCCGCCTGGACGGCGGCACGCTCGACCGCGCGCGCGGCGTCATGCTGGATGCAGAGTCCCGTCGTCCCGAGATTCATTTCGGACGCGCAGGGCTTGCCGCCCTTCGTCATGCCGCCGGCGTCGCCGCACCGCTTGCCATCGTTCATGCGGCCTCCGGCATAACCACGACTTCAAGACGCCCGTGTTTCGGCGCCTCATGTCGCGTGAGGGTGAGGCGCACGACCTGCTTGTCATCGACGAACACCAACCCACGCAGCGCATCAAGGGCCGACTTACTGCGATTGTCCAGGTCACCCATGCGCCTGGCGCGGTGCCAGGCGAGACAGACGCTCACCGGCCCGGTGAAGGGCAGGCGGCGGCGCTCCGACGCGGGCAACGTCGTGAGGAAGTGCGCACGCACCATCTGGGCGTACGCGCGTGCCTGCTCCGATTTCACTGCCCGGCCAGCACACACCCGCCACAAGCGATTGCTCGAGGGCGGCTCCGGGAGCACGAGACGCACGGGATCGTTCATGCCGCCTTCCTCCACGCCTCGCGCTGTTGTTCGGGTTCGAGGCGAGTGAGGGGGCGGGTGACCGCCTCGCTGGAGGGGGTCGTGTCGTGTGTCCAATTGGACACATTCTCAACCACCGCCGCGGCGTCGAGCAAGCGGTATGCATGCCGCCGCTTCATCGCCCAACGTCTCAGGCAGTACTCTTCAAACGTCGCGTGCTCGGCGAGATACAGCCGCGCGTCCCGCACCTCCATGAGCGCCGGCTTCATCGGCCGACCTTCTCGAAGGTATCGA
This sequence comes from Gemmatimonadaceae bacterium, assembly GCA_035544915.1. GTDB lineage: Bacteria > Gemmatimonadota > Gemmatimonadetes > Gemmatimonadales > Gemmatimonadaceae > Fen-1231. The sequence continues at coordinate 19,503 of DASZZO010000072.1, forward strand.
GCATACGAACCCGGAACCCGGCACGTCGCAGCCGCTCAGCCGCCCGAACCGCGGCGTCGTGATTCGCGCCGAGCGGATGGTAGACCACCGCGGCCTTCTTATCGCGAGGGCCGTAGATTATGACCGCTGGAATGTCCTCGAGGACTCTAGGGTCCGACAGCCAATCATCGTGCTCTTTGAACGTCACTTTGACTCACCCGCGAATTAGGTCGGTTGCTTCCCTGCGTGAGGCGCTCGCCTACTCGCCGTAGCGGGCCTTGATCGCCGCCTCGTTATTCGCGCGCTGCGCGTCGATCTTGGCGGCGCGCGCATCGGCCGCGCGCTTGTTTACCATGTCCAGCACGTCCTTTGCCATCTTCTCGCTATTAATCGCGGCCATTTGACGAGAGTACGGCGTGACTCCATCGGGGAAGGTCCGAAGCTTTTTGGCCCCGGTGGCGGCGATTAGTTCGGCATACGCCTCGTAACTTTTTTGATCGGTGGGAAGGTTGATGTAGTACAGGGAGAACTTGCCGTTCCTTTCCCGCACGTACTTGACTCGGTGTTCGGGCTCGACAAACTCCAGCGTGTCCAGTTCGAGCGGCAACGGCGCGTTGACGTTCAAGGGATTTTGTTTATCCCACGCCAATTCAACTTCCACTTGGCCGCCGAGGTTTTTCACGAGTTCTGCGTCGAATTCCTTCGTCATGGTTTAGTTCTCCGTCGAGGGTGACCACGCATTGGCGAGCACACGCAAGAGGGCTGCGTGCACGTCGGACCCGAGGGAATGCGTGACGTTGACTTCGTGCATCGAGGCGACGTTGCCGCCCCGGGTGGGGTGCACGTGGATCTTCCCGCCAGGCGCGTACGTGACGTGGATGCCGGGTGATCCGCCGCCTGCCGCGGCGGCCTTGTCGAGCGCGACGATCGCTTCAGCGTCGGTCATTGGTGTTGGGTGTCCTTGTTGAGAGAGAAAAGGAATGCCTCTAGCTCACGATGGCCGAGCCGCCACGCTGGCCGTTCTTCAGCACTTGCTGCGCGAGGGCTTGGCTCACGGCGGTCCCGAAATCGCGGAGCGGGGCCGTGTTCTGGGCGATGGTGCCGAGAAATGGCAGCCACGTCGCCTGTAAGACGCGGGACGTCGTGAGCTCGTCGAGCATCCGGTCGCCCGACTGCGCGGTGACGAGCGTTTGGAACGACGTGGACGCGACGCCGGAGCCGATCGCGCCCGTGGAACTTGTCGCCTGGTTCGGCACGTAGATCGACGAGGTGACGGTGCCGACCGCGGCCTTCGTGCGGTTGTCGCGCTCCTCCTGCTGCACCTTGTTCAGTAACGCGATGAACTCGGCCGACTTCTGCGAGGCGATGGCGTCTTCCATCTCGCGCTTCTGCGCGAGCTGGAACGCGAGATCGCTGGAGCCGGCGGCGTTGCCTTGCGCCGCCAAGTCGCGCACGCGGAGATCGTCGAACGCGCGCATGGCCGCCTGCGCTTTCGCAGCAGCGGCCGCAGCGGCTTCTGCGGCCTGCGCGAGCCTCAAGGCGGCGAGCGTGGCCGCATCAAATCCGGCCTTGACCGCGGCATCGTATTCCCGTTGTTGCGCAAGGCGGAGCCGCAGCGCATCGGCGCCGCTCGTATCGCCCGTAGCGGCCAAGAGTCGCACCTGATAGTCTTGGCCCGCCTGCGTGTTGGCTAGCACCTTCGCGGCCTCGATAGCGGCCTTCTCGGCGGCCTGGGCGAGCTTGAGTGCGGCGAGCGTGGCCGCGTCCATACCCGCCTTCACGGCCGCGTCGTATTCTCGCTGCTGCGTGAGCTTCAGCTTGAGCGCGTCAGCTTCCGCCGTGTGGCCCTGTGCGGCGAGCAGGCGGACGTTGGCGTCCTGCTGGGCCGTTTCGTTCGCGAGCTTGAGGGCCGCCTTCTGCGCCTCGGCTGCGGCCGCAGCGGCCGCAGCGGCCGCAGCGGCAGTGGTCGCATTGTTGTTGATGACCACCGCGTTGGTCGCCGCAGCCGTGGCAAACACGTCCAGCGCCTTCCTGTAGTCTTCGAAGGCCTTTAGGGCCGCGGCCGGATTACCGCCAGCGGCATTGAGTTCCATGTCGAACTTCGTTCGTGCGTCGGCACGGAGCCGGTCAGCGTCAGCCGCGTTCTTCGCGAGCGCGGCCTGCTTCGGATCGGTCGTAGCCCCGACAAACGCGGCCAGATCCGCGGCGAACTGCACCTTCACGGCCCTCAGGCGTTCTGCGGCCTGTTTCGCCGCCTCGCCCATCGCGAAGAACGTGCCGATCACCGCGACGCCCGCCGAGATCCACCCCAAGCCCGTCAGGCTCCCTTCGGTGGCTGCTGCGCCCGCACCGGCCGGCGTGCCGGACTTGTAGAACGCGCTCCCGTCGAGCGTGCCGCCGATTTTATCCTTGAGGCTCCCCATGACGTCGGCGGCGAGGATCTCGCTCACCACCTTGATGGCGCCCTTCTTCACGACGTCCCAGAGCGCGCCGAACGCGCTGGTGCCCTTCGTGAAAATGTCCTCGAAGAGCGTGGCGAACGTCTGCTGAATCTGCTTGACGAGATTCTTCTGGATTTGCTCGTCGGCCGCCACGGACTTTATGAGTTCCGCGAGCAGGTATTTATTGCGCGCATCGATCTCGGCGTTCGTCATCACCGTGATCTTCTGTTCGTTCTGCTTCTGCAGGTCGAACGACGCTTCGAGCCCGAGCTGCAGCTGCTTGGTCGTGCCGCTCGTCGAATAGCCGAAGGTCGTCTGGTTGCCCTGATCCGAGAGCCGCATCGCGTCCACCGGCGACGTCGTGCCGGTGAAGATGTTGCGGAGCGTGGCCGAACTCGCGTACGCCTGGCTGATGGCGAGGATCATCCGCTGCGTATCGAGCAGCCGCTTTCCCGCCTCATTGGCGTCGTTGGTGATCTCGGTGTCTTTCGCCTTCAGGTACGCGATCCGCTCGAGGAGCGGGATGCTCGCCCGGTTCGCCTCGAGCTGGTTCTGTACCTTGGTCAGCTCCTCCTTCATCTTGTCGATGAGGTCCTGAATCGCTTTCGCGTGCTCGCTGATCGCAGTAGTCGCCTGCTTCGTGGCGGCCACATGATTCGTGATGGCCTGCGTCAGGTCGTTGCGCCGCTGGGTCAGCTCGGCGAGTTGCTTGGCTTGCTCCTGCGTCGTCTCGCCAGACGCCCGCGTCGCCGCTGTGATCTCGCCAATGGCCTTTGCGACTGCGCGGAGACTGTCCTCGAGATGCAACACGCTCATTTTCTGCAGCGTCGCGTGATACGCCTCGGTTTCCTGTCGGGCCATCGCGGCGTTGGCGGCCGCGGTTCCGAAGATCACGCCGAGCGTCGCGAGCGCCGCGACGGACACGAGCACCACCGGGTTCGCGAGGGCGGCGAGGAGCGAGAGG
>DASZZO010000073.1:0-19616 GCA_035544915.1 Gemmatimonadaceae bacterium
GGTGCACGGGTGGTTGATTCCACGGACGCGTTACCGCCGGGCGGACGTGCCTGTTGCGCCGGTTTGTTTGCCGAATCGCCCGCCCCGCCGCAGGAAATGCTCAACCCGGCAAGGGTCGCCAGGGTTCCGATCCGCCAGTGACTCGCCGCCTGACCCTCTCTCTCGTCCTTCGCCGCAGATCTCTTCATGCTTCAGGCCACCGACCTGACCAAGGAATACCAGAGCGGCGCCAGCCGCCTGGCCGTACTCAAGCACGTGAACTTCAGCATACCCCAGGGATCGTTCGTTGCCATCGTTGGCCCATCGGGCAGCGGCAAGACGACCCTGCTCGGCTTGCTCGCCGGTCTCGACACGCCCTCCTCGGGCAGCGTGTCGCTCGATGGGGCCGACCTCACACGCCTCACCGAGGACGAGCGGGCCAGGCTCCGCGGCGAGAAAGTCGGGTTCGTGTTCCAGTCGTTCCAATTGATACCCACGCTGACCGCGATTGAGAATGTGCAGGTCCCCCTCGAACTCCGGGGCGAAGGCGGCGCTGCCAGCCGGGCGCGGGACCTGATGGAGCGCGTCGGGCTTGGGGATCGCACCGATCACTTCCCTGCCCAGCTTTCCGGTGGCGAGCAGCAACGCGTGGCGATTGCGCGCGCCTTTTCGAACGCGCCGCGGATCCTCTTTGCCGACGAGCCGACGGGCAACCTCGACGGCGTCACGGGGGCGCGCATCGTCGAGCTGCTGGAACAGCTCAACCGCGAGTCGGGATCCACGATTGTGCTGGTCACGCACGAGTTGGGACTCGCGCAACGGGCCGGCCGGATCATCCGGCTGAAGGATGGCGAAGTGGTGGAAGACCGCGCCACATGAGGCGCTGGCGCGCGATCGCACGGCTGGCGTGGCGCGAAAGCCGCACGATGCGGCGGCGGCTCCTGCTGTACATGTCCTCGATTTCTCTGGGCGTGGCAGCGCTCGTCGCGATCGATTCTTTCGCAAGCAACGTCCAGACGTCGGTGCGCGAGCAGTCGCGCAGCATTTTGGGCGGCGATGTCTCGTTCTCGCGCAACTCGAAGTTCCCCGAGGCGCTCGACCGGCAGTTCGACTCGCTCACCGCGCACGGGACTCCAGTGGCGAAGGTGGTCACGTTCGCCTCGATGGCGCTCGCCACCCGCAGTGGGGGGACGAGGCTCGCACAGGTGAAGGCCGTGACGGCGAACTTTCCGCTGTACGGCGAGGTGACCAGCGACCCGCCCGCGCAATGGCAGCGGCTGCAGCAGGGGGCGTTCGCGGTGCTGGACCCGTCGATGCTCATCGCGCTCGACGCGCACGTGGGCGACACGCTGTCCATTGGGTACGCGAAATTCCGGATCATCGGCTCGCTCACGAGCACAGCGGGGGACCCCGGCGTCGCGGCGACCATCGGACCGCGCGTCTTCATTCCCGAGCGGTTCATCTCAGAGACACAGCTCCTGGGGTTCGGCAGCCGGGCGTCGTACGACGCATTGGTGAGACTCCCAGCGGCCGTTTCCAGCGAGACATGGGTGGCGCCGTTCCGGCAGAACCTCCGGAAGGACAACGTGCGGATCACGACCGTCGTCCAGCGCGAGCGCAATCTCACGGAGTCCATCGCCCAGCTCGCCGACTTTCTCGGCATCGTGGGGCTCATCGCGCTGCTGCTGGGCGGTATCGGCGTCGCGAGCGGGGTGAACGCGTTCGTCACACGCAAGATCGAGACGGTGGCCGTGCTGCGCTGCCTCGGCGCCACGGGGCCGCAGGTGCTGGCCATTTATGTGGCGCAGGCGGCGATCATGGGACTCGCGGGCGCGATGATGGGTGCGCTGCTCGGCGTCGCGATCCAGTTCGCGTTGCCGCTCGCGATCAAGGACTTTCTGCCGGTCAACGTGCACGTCACGCTGGACTGGGGCGCGATCGGGCTGGGCCTCGCCATCGGTGTCTGGGTGGCGCTCGTGTTCGCGCTTCGTCCGCTCCTCGCACTCAGGCGCGTGTCGCCGCTCCAGGCACTGCGGCGCGACGCTGCGGCGCTCGAAGCCGAACGCCGGCGCGACGTGCCCACGCACGTGGTCAACGCGCTGCTGCTGCTGAGCCTGGTGCTGCTCGCGTTCGAGCGCGCGGGAGGCTGGCGGAGGGGCTCGGCGTTCGCCGCGGGCATCGGCACGAGCATGCTCGTGCTATGGGGCAGCGCAGCGGCGCTGTCGACGCTCGCACGCCGCCTGATCACGGCGCGCTGGCCCTACGTCGTTCGCCAGGGTGTCGCCAACCTCTATCGTCCGGCCAACCAGACGCGGGCGGTGGTGCTCGCGCTCGGCTTCGGGGCATTTCTCGTAAGCACGCTGTACCTCGTGCAGGCGAATCTATTGAAGCAGTTCGAGCGTCTGGCGGAGCAGTCCAGGGGGAACCTGATTTTCTTCGACATTCAGGAAGACCAGCTCGCGGGAGTGGACTCGATTCTCCGGTCCCTGGGACAGCGCTCGATGGGAGACGCCCCGATCATCACAATGAAGATCGCGACGATCAATGGAAGAACGCCGGATCGGTGGGGGGCAGCGAACGCGATCCCGCCGCAGCACTGGGCGCTGCGCCGTGAATATCGTTCCACATACCGCGACACCGTCGTCCGCACGGAGAAAGTGGTGGCGGGCAGGTGGCTGGGCGGGGCGCACCTCCCCGATTCACTCACGGAGCTGTCGCTCGAACGCGATGTGGCCACGGAACTGCACGTGAAGGTCGGCGACGCGATCACGTGGGATGTGCAGGGCGTGAAGGTTCCGTCGCAGGTGACGAGCCTGAGGGAAGTGAACTGGGGTCGGTTCGAGCCGAACTTCTTTGCCGTCTTCGCGCCGAAGGGGCTTCGGAAGGCGCCCAAGCAATTCGTGATGGTCGCCGCAGTAGCCGCCGACACCACCGTCGCCCGCCTGCAGCGGATGACAGTGGCGCGTTATCCCAACGTATCGAGCATCGATCTCTCGCTGGTGCGCCGCACGGTGGGCGAGATCGTCGGCAAGGTGAGCCTGGCCGTGCGGTTCCTCGCGCTGTTCAGCCTCGCGATGGGGATTCCCGTTCTGTTCAGCGCCGTCGCCGCGACGCGCCGCGACCGGCTGCGCGAGGGCGTGCTCCTGAAGACGCTTGGCGCCACGCGTGCGCAGATCGTTCGCATCCTGCTGGCCGAGTACGCCCTGCTCGGGGGGCTGGGGGCGCTCACGGGGATGCTGCTCTCATTCGCGGGCGCCTACGGGCTCGTGACCTTCGTGTTCGGAGGAACCTTCTCGCCCGCGCTGCTCCCGGCGGCCGCGATCGCGCTCGCGATGATGGCGCTCGCCGTGGCCATCGGGCTCGTCACGGGGCGCGAGGTATTTCGCGAGACACCGATGGCCGCGCTGCGGGAGGCATGATGCCTGGCCTTACTGCACCCGCGCGATGGCCAGCCGAATGGTCGGGGCCGGGTCACTGCCAGACGCAGAGCGGATCTCGATGAGCTGACTGCCGGCCTGCGTGCCGGTCAGTTCGAAGATGGTGAACGAACCCCCGGAGATCGGTGCACTGCTGACGGTGAACGTGCCGAACTGGAGCGCGCGCGCCTGGAAGGGATTGGCGCGCGGATAGAGCTGGGGCATCGTGGCGGGATTCACGCAGGGCCCCAGATCCGAGCAGAGTCCGAGCCAGATGTCCCTCAGGTTCCACGAGGGAAACCGCAGCCGTGCGTTTTCGGAAACGTAGCCCGGCTCGTTGTCGAGATAGAGCGCGAGGGACCACTCGCCCATCATCTCTTCCCACGGCCGCCCGGTGCGGGCTTCCAGGTTCTGGATGCCAGTCACCGGGCTCAGGGTGAAGTCCTTCAGGAACTGGGATTCACTCGTGGCAAAATGATCGTTGGCCCAGCGCTCGAGCGACCACGCGCTCGCGTAGAAGCTGACATCCGTCCCGAAGACCCGGCCCAGTGGACTGAAGGGCTCTGGCGTGCTGAGGTACTGGTAGAGGGCGTCGAAGTGCCGGAGCATGAGCAGCGGACGATTCGCGCATTCGGGGGGCGCGGCCTGCGCGAAGCGCAGGTCGCACCCGACGCTGGCCGCGTAGCCGACGTCCTGGCGCGCCGGGCGGTTGTTGTAGAACGTGCGGGCGTACAACTCCTCCACGTTGCGCGCCATTCCCTCCTCCCACGAGATCTCCTCCAGGGGCAGCGACCGCGAGAGGCGCTCGCCGAACTGTACGACGTGCTTCACTTCGTGAATGACCGTTGCGCGAATAGTGCGCATCCATGAGTCGCGCGATTCGGGACTCGCATATCCGGCCGCGAGGCTCGTGGGCACCGCGGCGTAGAAGTATTCCCCAACGTTGCTCGACGGGGCCTGCGCCACCGCCTGGAAGTCGCACGTCACCGAGAAACCCTGCACGCGACCCTGCTGCAGCGCATTCACCCGGGGCGAGAAGAGCATGACGACTTTCCCCGTGCCGCTGAGCTGGGCATCGAGCACGAGCGGGTTCCCGAAGTTGCTGGTCAGAATCGGCCACATCACGGTCTCGAATTCCTGTCCGAGCAGCACGAGGCTGCTGTTCATTCGACCCTGCAGCGTCGCCCTCCCTTCGAATCGGGAACTGGTGTCTTCGACGATAATCGTGTGCGCCCCCACAAAAACCGTGCGCACGCCCACCACGAAGCTGCTCGCACAGAAGTTGGGCGCGTCGAGATTGGGCACTTTGAGCTGCGTCACCGTGCCCACCGTAGCGATCTGGGCGCTCGAGGCCAGCGGGCGCCGGGGCCGGGCGAAGCGCGCGCGAATCGCCGGTGCACGTTCGCGCAGGTAGTCGAGATTGCTTGCGAGGATCCGCTCATGTGTCTGCTGGGCTTCGCGCGCACGCCGAAGCCTGCTGGCGGCCTCGAACGCGCTGTTGCCGATGAGCGGCAGGCCGCCGTTCCATGCGGGAGGGAATGTCGCAGGCGCCGCCCCGGGGGACACCACCGACGCCCGCCCCGACGCCCCGGAGGCGGCAGAGGCGGCAGAGGCGCGGGGTCCGATGGACGCGCTCGCCGCCGCCGGAATGCCGGGAGCACCGCGCACGACGACCGGCACTCCCCCGATGGTCCCTGGACGCACCTGGCCGCGATAGGCGTTGTACACGCTCAGCACGTATCGGCCTCCCGTCTGCGGAAGTTCGTTGCACCGCACGTCCGATGGCGACGACACGACGACCGATTGTCCCGGCCTCAGGGTGCGGGCGTTCGCCACCTTCAGCGGCGCAGTGCCGCCGCCCACCAGGCCATTGGCGGTAACCTGGACGAACACCGTGTGCGTGGGCTCGCACGGAAACGCCGCCGCGGGCAATGTCACGGAGATCGCGTTCGCGGTGGCGGCGTTGATGGTGACCGGCACGCCGTCCACCACCACGGCGTTAGCTGCGGCCGTCGCTCCGAAGTTGTTGCCGACGAGCGTGAACACATTGCCCGGTTGCAGGACGGGCGGATTGATCGCGATCACCACTGGTGCACCCGCGACCGGCATCGGCTTGACGGTGATGAGGGACTGTGCCGATTGTCCGTCGATCGACGCGCGAATAGTCGTTGTCCCCGTCGCCACACCCGTCACGAGCCCCAGCGTGTTGACCGTCGCGATGAGCGGTGCGCTCGACTGCCAGGTGATGGGTGGATTGGCGATGATGTTCCCGGTCTCGTCTCGCACGGTGGCAATCAGCTGCACAGCACCGTTCGGAATGAGCACGGTCGCCGTATCGCGGGACAGCACAATCCCGCTGACGACGGGATTGGTGACGACCATCGGAGCGTCCGTGGTGACCGAGCCGGCCCTCGCGCGCACCGCCGCGCCGCCTGCCTGCAGTCCGGTGATGACGCCCTCGGAGTCGATGCTCACCACTGCGGGTGTCAGTGATATCCACTGCGGCTTGCGACCCACGATCGCATTGCCCGCCTGATCCACGAGCACCGCGCTGGCTTGCGCAGTGGCGCCCACGACGATCTGCTGCGGAGAAAGAGTGACATTAATGGCCTTCACCGGCGACACCTCCACCGGCGTGTCGTTTCCCCGGCACGCGGTGGCGACGCAGATGAGAAGGCAGAGTCGCTTCACGGCCGGTCGATCACCGCAACCGCCAGAGGAAGCCCACGCGGCCTGTTGTCGCGTCTTCGGGCACCGAATAAAGCTGCGCCGAAAGCTGCAGGGTCCGCGTGGCGGCATATGCGAGCCCGGCGAATGCGGTCACGCGGGTGAGGTCGACGCGAACTCGCGTTGAATCGAGAGTGCCATTGTACGCCCGGTAACCGACCTGGAAGCGCGGCATGAGTGAAGAATATCCTGCGCCCCCATACCAGCGTACCCGTCCCCGGGAAGATCCGGCGCTCGCCTCGGCGCCGCGCACGTTCGGGCTATAGCTGTCTTCCGACGGTTTGCGGGCCCAGCAGCTACCCAATGGATCCGTCTGCTGGATCTCGCCCCGCGGGCAGGTGATTGGCCCCTTCACATGCCCGAATGTCGCGTGCGCCCGCGCGGTGAACTGGATTCCGTTCATCGACTCGATCGCGGGGCTGGCCCAGGCCAGCGCGACGCTACCCATGTTGGGGGTCGCCTCCGCCACCGTCACCGGCGGGAGGTACATCGCCTCTGCCGAAAACCCCGCCCCCAATCCCAGCACGAGGCGCGGACGCGGGAAGACGGGGGAAAGGCCGGTATGCTCGGATTTTGCGCGGTAGCAAAAGTCAGTGCGTGTGATTGCGGCAGCCGGCGCGGGCACGTACGTAAGATCTCCACCGATCTTCACCGCTCCCGCCGGCATCCGTTCGATCGGTCCGGGCTGGGAAAACGCAAGTGGGCTGGCGAACCAGGCCAGGAGCTTCGCAACATTGCTGTTCTTCGGCGGAGTGCACGGGGGCGACTGGCCCACCAGCGTGATCGGTCCGAGCACGGCGAGCGCGACTGCGGACAGGGCAGCAAGCGGTCTACGCATGGCATGATCCCGGTAAGAAGGAAGAGGCACCTGCGCGCCGCGACCGGGGGGCGACCGGCGCACGCTGATCGTCTCAGTTCTGAAGCTATCGCAGCGTATTCCTCGTTGCCATTGGCGCCCCCCGGGCTAGGCACGCTGAAAGGCGCGTGCGGCCTTGAGGACTGCTGCATCAATGCGCGGGAAGCGCGGCGCCATGTCCCTCAGCGTATCAGTGATCGTTCTCGAGACGAGCCAGTTCCGCACCGTCTTGTCATCGGCCGGCACGATGAACCAGGGCGCCCACGACGTGCTGCACCGGGAGAGTGCACTGACATACGCGCGGGTGTAGGCGCGCCAGCGCGCGCGCTCCACGAGGTCCTGCGCGTCGAATTTCCAGTTCTTCCGCGGATTGCTGAGGCGCTCCCGCAAGCGGCGCGCCTGTTCGTCCCTCGAGATATGCAGGAAGAACTTGAGGATCCTCACACCATTGTCGGAGAGCATCCGCTCGAACGCATTGATTTCGCGATAGCGCTGCCTGCACGTATCACGCGAAATGTGATGATGCACGCGGGGCACCAGCACATCCTCATAATGCGACCGATTGAACACGCCCACGGTGCCTGCCGGTGGCACGGCCTGGTGCACCCGCCAGAGATAGTCGTGCCGCGCCTCCAGCTCGGTCGGCCGCTTGAAGGCGGTCACGGCACACGCCTGCGGGTTGAAGCCCCCAATCACGTGGCGCACGGTGCCGTCCTTGCCCGACGCATCGCGCCCCTGGAGGATGATCAAAAGCGCGCGCGTTCCCTCGGCCGAGAGTGCGGCCTGGAGGTCGGCCGTTCGCGCGAGTTCTCGCGGCAGCTCTGCGCCGAGCGCCTCGTCGTCGCCGGGATGACCAGGATACCGGGCCTGCTTGTCGCCGAGACGCGGCCACATGCCGCGGACCACAGGCTTGAGCCTGCCCCGGTGTCGACCGCGAGCAGCGCTCACGCGCCGATCAGGTCGCGCGGCGTGGCGAGCGGCATGGCAGCGTCCTCGTCGTCAGTTGGACGGCCCAAGCGATTCGTTCGCCGAGAGCGCGAAGCGCGGTATGACCGCGTCAAAGCGCGTCGCGTCGGCCCGCACGAAGCGATACTCGCCTTCCATGAAGCCGCTCGCGGACTTCAGGACGCAGAAACTCTGGTACTCGTGCACCCCGCCCGGAGTGAGCAAGGGCTGCTCGCCCACCACGCCATCGCCGGCGACCGCGGTGTCCTCGCCAATGGAGTCGTGAATGCGCCAGCGCCGCGAGAGGAGCTGCGCCGACTGCGTGCCGACGTTCTCGATGCGCACGAAATAGGCATATACGAACTGGCGCTGCTCGGGGATGGACTGATCCGGCAGAAATACGGGCCGAACGGTTACCCGGATGCCGTTGGTGATGCGATAGAAGAGCGTGGAAGGCATCAGGCGGCGACTGGCAGACTCTCGCGCGGCTGACGGACTGCCGCATTCGGGTTACACTGCAGGCGATGACGCGCTTCGCAAGATACGCCCGGTGGGTCCTGGGCATCAACCTGCTCGTGATCCTCTGGGGCGCGTTTGTCCGTGCATCCGGCTCGGGCGCAGGGTGCGGTTCGCATTGGCCGCTCTGCAACGGCGTGGTGCTGCCGCGCGCACCAGCAGTGGCCACGATCATCGAGTTCACGCACCGGGCGACATCAGGCGTCGCACTCGCGTGTGTGCTGGTCCTGGTGGTCGCCGCGCGACGCGTCTTTCCACCCCGTGCACCGGCGCGCCGGGCCGCCCAGGCGGCGATGTTGCTCATCATCACGGAGGCGTTGGTGGGCGCCGGCCTCGTGCTGTTCGAGATGGTTGCCCGCAATGCGAGCGTGGCGCGTGGCTGGTGGATGTCGGCGCACCTGGTGAACACGTTCCTCCTCCTGGCATCGCTTGCACTCACCGCCTCGTTCGCCGGCGGCGCGCCACCGCCGCGCCTTCGCGGTTCCGGTATCACCGGCGTTGTCGGGCTTTTACTCCTGCTGTTCGCGCTCGTGCTGGGCGTGAGCGGCGCGATCACAGCACTCGGCGACACGCTCTTTCCCGCGGCTTCATTGCGGGAGGGGCTCGCGCAGGATCTCGACGCGTCGGCGCATTTCTTCGTTCGCCTGCGCGTCTGGCATCCGGTGCTCGCCATCGCATTTGGCGCGACCGCAGCGCTGGGCACGCGATGGCTTGCCGCGCGCGCGGGCGACCCCGCCGCCATGCGCTTCGCAAATGCCTGCGGCGCGCTGATCGTCGCGCAACTCACGGTCGGCGCGGCCAATCTGTTCACGCTCGCGCCAATCGCGCTCCAGCTCGTGCATCTTCTGCTCGCGGACCTGGTGTGGATCGCGCTGGTCCTCTGCCTCTGCGCCGCGAGCGCGGCGAACGTTGTGAGCGCCGCGACGGCCGCGCCCGGCGCGAGGGCCGCGAGGGCCGCGAGGGCCGCGAGGCGCGCGCCCGATCCGGCGTGATGCGTCAGTGCGTGTCCCGGCCGGTGGGGTCCGCACGCATGCTTCTTGGCAGCGCATCGAGCAACGGCTTCAGGTCGCTCGCCCGCTCGATAGTCGTGACGAAGGTGAGCCCATCGAGATTCACCACCAGCAGCTTGGAGACGCCGTACAGCACGACCGTTCCCCTCTCGGAGTGCACGACGTTGCTCGATGCATCGACGAAATGCACGGATCCCAGCGCGCCATTGCCGTCATCGTCCAGGTCGCGTGCGCGCCGGAGGCTGGCCCAGGTACCCACATCGTCCCATCCGAAGTCGCCGGGCAAGACGAGAAAGCGCTTGATGCGCTCGAGCAGTCCGCGCTCGATACTGACCGACCGGATGCTCCCGGCGAAGGCCCGCAGATCGTTGGCGGCGAGCAGTTCGAGCCCCGGGGCAATCTCGGGTGTGTACCGGCCGAGTTTCTCAAGAACGGTCCGGGCGGTCCCGACGACGATGCCGGAGTGCCAGAGCGCTCCGTCGCGCGTGAGCAGAGCCGCCTCGTCCGCGGACGGCTTCTCGATGAAGCCCGTCACGTGGTGCGCACCCCCCGCAGCCAGGGGCGTGTCTTCGTCGAGCGCGTCTCCCACCGTCAGGTAGCCGAACGATGTTTCGGCGCGCGTTGGCCGGATGCCGACGGCCACGAGGGCGCTCTCGCGAGAGGCAAGCGCCCCAGCGGACAGCAGCGTCTCGCGGTACACACCGGGAAACCCGACGGCCAGATCGGCATGCAGCGCGCACAGGCCGGCGGCAGGTCCCGCGCGGCGCGCAACTTCATGGGCACCCCATGCAAGTGCGGCTGCCGTGCCGAGCGGACGCGGCTCTACCAGAATGTTCTCGACGGGGACATCGGACACCGCGTCGCGAATGGCGGGCGCAATGTCGTGGCTCGTGACAATGAGCACGCGTTCTGGCTGGATGAGCGGCTGAAGCCGGCCCACGGTGTCCGCGAGCAGCGGATTGCCCGTGACGAGCGAGAGCAGCGGCTTCGGTCGCAGCGGGGTGCTCAGGGGCCAGAACCTGGATCCGATGCCGCCCGCGAATACGACCGCCCAGAGCGCCAGACCTGTGACCGGCTCATCTGCCATCGCAGGCTGCGTCATCGGCAGCGTGTCCGGCAACGGAACGCTGGAGACGCGCGCAAACCCCGCCGGGGCAGTGGGAGCCATCGCGGAGTAACATACTGAACCGCAACATGCCGCGCCTCCGCGATCTCGACCTCGCTCGCCACCTCGCCGATCCGGCGATCAAGCAGCGTTTCGTGACCCCCATGTTCGACCTGGTCGCACCCCGCTACGACGAGTTCACGCGGGCGTTCTCGTTCGGGATGGATCGCCGCTGGAAGAGGGTACTCGTCTCGGAGCTGGCGTCGCGCACGGCGCCGGGAGCGCGCGTGCTCGACCTTGCGTGCGGCACGGGCGACCTCGCGTTCGCGGCCGCAGCCGTCGTGCCGGGCGCGCGCGTGACGGGCGTCGACGCATCGGGCCGGATGATCGAGCTTGCTCGCGGCCGCGCTCGCGGTGCCCCTGCTCCCGTTTTCGTCGAGGGCGACATGGCGCACCTCAGCCTTGGCGACTCGTCCGTGGACGCCGTCACCGCGGGGTACGCCTTCCGCAACGCGCCCGACCATCGCGCGGCGCTGGCCGAGGCAGGGCGGGTGCTTCGCCCGGGTGGCCTGCTCATCACGCTCGACTTCTTCCGCCCCAGGTCGCAGTTCTGGCGGTTCCTCTTTCTCTCCTATCTTCGCGCGGCAGGCAACGCAGCGGGATGGTGGTGGCACCGCGAGCCCGTCGCATACGGCTACATCGCCCCATCGATTGACGCGTTCGTGAGCTGGCAGCACTTCAGTGCGGACCTGATGGCCGCCGGATTCGACGTACTGCGAGTGCATACCTGGCTTCTGAGCGGCGTGTGCATGCACATCGCTCATCGGAGCGAGGCGCCCGTGCGCGAGCGCCGCTAGGTTAGAGTGATGGCCCGGCGGCTCAATATCATACTTGCGCTGCTCGCGCTTGCCGCGAGCGAGCCTGCACCTGCCCAGGAGTGTGCGCCGGCGCGAACAGCGCTCGTGCTTTCCGGTGGCGGCACGAAAGGGTTTGCCCACATCGGGGTGATGCAGGTGCTCGACAGCATGGGGGTAAAGCCGGATCTCATCGTCGGCACGAGCATCGGAGCCATTCTGGGATCTCTCTATGCCAGCGGATACTCGGCAAAGGAGATCGATTCCCTCATGCGCGCCCTTCCTCTCACGAGCGTCATTCGCAAGTACGAACCGCTCGTGTCATCGTCGCTGGGACTGCTCCGTCCGATCGCCGTCTGGGAGCGGGGCCACTCCGGCTACGCGGTGCAAACAGGCGCAGTCCGCGAGGGGGAAGCGAACGCGCTGATGGCGTCTCTGATGCTCCGCGGCAACGTGCTTGCCCGCGGGGATTTCGATTCCTTGCCCATCCCGTTCCGCGCGGTGGCAACGAACATCGTCAATCAGAAGGCCGTCGTCCTGTCCAAGGGCGATCTGGCCCGCGCGGTGCGCGCGAGTTCCGCATTGCCGCTCGTGTTCCGCGCCGTGCACCTCGACACGCTGTGGCTGTCAGACGGCGCGTTGTCCTCCAATGTACCCATGTGGGAGGCAAGGGAACTTGGCGCAGAGCGCATTTGGGCGTCGCATCTTCCATCGCCTACCGCCGACCCCAACTCGTTCGAGGACCCGCTCTCTCTCACCGAGGCGCTCCTGAACACGCTGTTTCGCGAGGACTCCGTTGCGCCCCGCTTCGGCGACATACAGATCACCAGTCCCACGACGACGTTTCAGAACCTTGACCTGAGCCGGTCGTCCGCGGACTCGCTCATCAAGCTGGGACACGAAGCGGCGCGCGCCGCATTCGCAGCGGCGCCATGCATCCGGCCGTTGGGAAATTTGCCCCCTCGGCTCATGCCAACGCGTGTGGCAAGCGTCAGTGTCAGAGGCAGCGCGGTGGACGGCAACGTGGTGATCGCGGGCCTGGGTATCGAGCCGGGGACGGATCTCAATCTCCACACCCTCGAGGAAGCCATTGCCGCGCTCGGCCACTCCGAGCGATACCGCGGCCTGTGGCTCAACCCGAGCGGCTCTGGCACATCGGTGTCGTTCAGCCCCGAACTGGAGGCTGCGCCGCGGCGATCGTTCGGCGTGGGCGTGGCCTTCGATCAGTTCATGTCGGGCCGTCTCTGGCTCGGCGGCATCGATCGTTCCTTTTTCAACGGCAACGCCGAGGGGGCGGCGCTCGTGCGGCTGGGCTCCTACGCGCAGGACCTCTCGGCATTCATTCGCAAGCGCGCTCGTGTGCGTCGCAACTTCGTGCCGATTACGCTCGGCGCAATCCTGGCACACGAAAGCGTTCGACTTTTTGAAGGACGCGGGGAGTTGCCGTCGGCTGAAACGCAGGAGCTCGGAGGATTCCTTGGGCTGCGCGACGATGCCGCAATCGAAAAGTGGCGCTACGAAGTGGGCATCGACGCGCGGTTATGGCGAGAGCCGGCGCGAGCGTGGCGTGGGTCCCCCGGCCTGCGCGCGTCGCTCTTCCTCGCTCGCAATGACCACGAGATGGGGACCTTGGTGGAGGTCATCGGGCTGGCGGATTATCAGAGGGTTCGGGTGGACGCCACACGTATCATACATCTGTTCGGCTTCGAGGCGCGCGGCCAGCTGCGGGCCGGCTGGGGCAACCGGCTTCCCATCCAGCACACGTTTACGCTCGGCGGCGAGGACGGCTTCGCCGGGCTTCGCATCGGAGAGATTCGCGGCACGCAGGAAGGGTTTGCCAGTTTGGCCATCCGGCGCGAAATCGCGCCTTTGCTGAGGCTGCGCGTGGAAGGAATGGGAGGCGCCATTGGCCGTGGCGACGGATTTCTTCGCCAGCGCGACAGCACGTACTATGGCAGGATCTACGGCGGCGTTCGCTTTGGGTTCGAGACGCCCACTCCCATCGGTCCCATTCGCGTGGAAGAGGGACTCAACAACGCGGGCACGCGGGCCCTGCTCTTCCGGCTCGGCTACTGGTTCTGAGGCCCGGCCAGCGCTGGCGATTGCACACGCGTAGTGGCGGCATGAAATCCGTTCTGGCGCTCGCGGCGACCCTGCTCTTCGTTGCCCCCGGCCCAATGCTGCGCGCCCAGGAGAACTACGAGATCCAGGTCTATCCCTCGCAGACCGCCGAGAAGGGAACAACGCTGTTCGAACTGCACAGCAACTTCACGGGCACGGGCCGCAGGGTGAACCTGAACGGCGTGCTGCCCAGCAACGGCGCGATCCATGAGACCCTCGAGATCACGCATGGGTTCAATGAGATCTTCGAGGTGGGGTTCTACATGTTTACGAACGTTGCGCCCGGCGAGGGGTGGCAGTTCGTGGGCAGCCATCTTCGTCCACGCGTTCGCGCTCCCGAATCGTGGAAGCTGCCCGTGGGGCTGAGTCTCTCGACCGAGTTCGGGCCGACCGGGCGAAAGTTCGACGCGAGCGAGTTCGGCATCGAGGTGCGCCCCATCATCGATCAGACGATCGGGAGGTTCTATTGGGCGCTCAACCCGGCGGTCGGATGGTCGCTCAAGGGACCCGACGCCGGCACGGGCGTCCACGGCATGAACTTCAGCCCTGCCGCGAAACTCGGGTGGCAGGTCAGCCACAAATTGCAGGCCGGCATCGAGTACTACGGCACCACAGGCTCGCTCGCCCGTCTTTCGCCATCGGGCGAGCAGTCGCATTTGGTATACCCGTCCATCGACCTCCTCCTCTCGCCGGATTGGGAGTTCAATGCGGGGTATGGGGTGCTCGTGAGCGGCACCGGGGACCGCAACATTTTCAAGATGATTCTGGGCCGGCGATTCGGCTGGTGAGCGCGATGAGTGCTACTTGAGCCCGCGCCCCCCTCGCCGGTTGTCAGGCACGAAGCGTCCCTGGTACGGCATTTTCACCGCGGCGAGAGACTTGGCGTCGAGCCTCGCGTCCGCCGCAATCACCTGATTCGCGGCGAGCAGCCAGGCGGTGACGGCGTACACTTCGTTGTCGGTGAGACTGCCCGGTGCCGCGTGCGGCATCGCGCGCCGAACGTAGTCGAATACCGTGGTGGCATACGGCCAGTAGTTGCCGATGGTTCTCGGCGCCTTCCAATCCTTCGAGAACGCGAAGTGTTCCGTTCCCGGGTCTCGCCCGACGATCGCAGGGTACGCGGGTGCGATTCCTTCCCCCTTCGTCCCGTGGCAGCTCGCACACTTTCGCGCGTAGATCATGGCGCCTTCAGCCACGCTCCCGCTACCCGCGGGAAGTCCCTCGCCCCCGGGACCCACAGCGACGTTGCGGGCCGTGATCTCCTCCTGCGCGGCGGTGCGCCCGAGCCCGTAGCGACGCGCAGGCTCGGCGCCGGACATTGCCGGTCCGTCTCCACACGCGGCGAGCACGAGCACGGCGGATACCGCGCCCAGACAACAGGGATGGCGCATCACGTGTCACCCTGGAAGAAAACCCGGCCGTCCGCCTTAACCGTCCAGCCGTAGATCGGGTTGAAATGATAGTCCGTGCCGATGCCTCGAACGGCGAGGAGCGCTTTGCGGGTGGGCTGCACATAGCCTGTCTCGTCCGTGGCTCGCGAGAACAGAATGGTCTCGCGACCGTCCCACTCCCACTGGTGCGTAAAACGGACGAGCGCCTTGCTGAGCACGGGTGCCTGGAGCTTGGCCGCACGCCACGTGGCGCCAGCGTCGGTGCTCACGTCCACGCGCGCGATCCTCCCGCGCCCGGACCACGCCACGCCGCTCACGGGCCACCAGCCCTTGGTGATCACCTGCGGATATGCGGGTGCCGTGATGACCGACTTGGCATCCATCTCGAAGCTGAACTGGCGCGACGTACTGTCAGGAAGCGGATCGGTGTACTTCGCCGTTTCCCACCGCGTCATCCAGGGCCGGACGCCAAGCTCCAGGCGGCGCAGCCATTTCACGTTCGTGTTTCCCTCCCAGCCCGGCAGCAACAGGCGCATCGGATATCCCTGCTCAGGTCGCAAGGGTTCGCCGTTTTGCGCCCAGACCACGAGCGCGTCGTTGAGGGCCTTCTCCATGGGGATGCTCCGCGCGAGCAGGCACGCATCGTTGCCCTCGGCGAGAATCCATTTCGCCTGCGGTCGGGCGCCCACTTCGTCGAGCAGCAGGCGCAGCGGCGTGCCCGTCCACTCCGAGTTGCTCAGCATCCCGGCCACTTTTTGGGGCGTCGTCTCCGGTTTCGGCTCGCGGAACGGCGAGCGTCCGTTGCCGGAGCATTCCACAAAGCAGGCGCGCGTCACCTGCGGAAAGCGCTTCAGGTCGTTGAGCGAGAACTCCAACGCGCGCTCGACGAGTCCGTGCACCAGAAGCGTATGCCGCTCCGGGTCGAGAGCCGGAACGCCCGCGTGGTGGCGCTCGAAGTGCAGGTCGGCCGGCGTGATCGTGCCTGTGAGGTCCTGGAGCGGCGCGTACGACACTCCGGTGACCTCGCCGACAGGCGTCCGGACCGCCCCCACGAAGGGCGACCTCACACCGACAGCCGAGGTGGGCGTGCCGAGCAGCCTCGTGGGATCGCCAGGCACCGCGGGCCCCGCGGTCACTGGCGGCGCCTGTCCAGTCGGTTGCACTGACCTGGTCGATTGTCCGCCGGCCTGGGCGGGACGTGCCGCGAGCACCGCGCCGCCGAGCGCACCCACGGCGCCGGCAATAAGTTCGCGGCGCGTGAGACCGGCCTCGCCAGCCTGATCGTCGAGTGAACCGCGATCAATCGGATCCGTCATCAGGAGACGCCCTCGTTCAGTTGGTACGCCGAACCGACGGCGGAGGCGGCACGAGTGCGCCCCTCGAGTTCTGCCGCCGAATGAGTTGCGACGGTGGATTGAACGCCTGGTGCCCGCGCGTCGTGTACGGTACGTCGCGTGGAGCTCCACCGTTCGGCCAATCATCTTCCTTGCCCGGCGAATCTGGACGCGGATGCCCGTTGACGAAGGCCGCCACGTCGAATGCTTGTTGCGCACTGAGGGAGCCGGGACTCGACTGGGGCATGTTGTGCAGGATGAAGCTCGCGGCCCGCTCCTGGCGCGCCATCGAAGCGCCGATGGAGTACGACCTCGGTCCCCAGAGCGCCGGAAATGGCGCAACCCCCCCGCCGTCGGGCCCATGGCACACTGCGCAGGTCTTCGCGAACAGTTCGCGCCCTCGCGCCGTGTCGCCCACGAGCGTGTCCTTCATGGCGAGCAGTCCGTCAGCGGCCTTGCTCTTGTGACCAACCGGAATGTCGCGCGAGATAAAAGCCAGGTACGCGAGAATGTCGGTCATCTCACGGCTCTCGTGCGGAAGGGCATTGCCCGCCAGCGAACGCGTCATGCAATAGTTCACGCGGTCGGCAAGGCTGACGACCGCGGCGCTTCGTGCGAGATAGCGCGGAAAACGCGCGTGCGAGCCCGTGAGCGGAGCGCTCGTGGCCTTGGTGCCGTCGTTCTGATGGCAGCTGGTGCAACGCAGGCTCGACGTGGCAAAACGCGGCAGGCTCTCGGGCGTGAAGCGCAACAGGTAGAGGCCGCGCCGAATGGACGCGCCCATGGAGTCCGCGGGGATGTCTGTTTCGGTTGGCGCCATCCACGCCGTGTCGGCGAACGCGGCGACGCCTTGCGTTCGCGCGCGGGCGCCGGAGTCCACGCCGCCTCCGCAGGCCACCAGGGCGGTCAGATTTGCGGCGACCGCCGTTACGCGACGAATGCGAGCGAACCCGGTTTTCATTGTGCTGATTGTCGGCGACGGCGACGGCCCGGTCAAGTCACCGCATGGGCGCATGCGAAAACCCCGCCGGCGCGTTCGGCGCCCGCGGGGTTTCATGGAGATCGGTTGGTCAGCGCTTGTCCGGTACGGAGACGCCTACTGGCAAATCGGCATGCCTTCCTGCGTGGAGCCGCCGCCCAGCGATATCATGCACGTCTTGGCGGTCGAAGGGTGCGTGGCCGAGGCCTGCCAACCCGTGCTCGTGACATTACTGATGACGACCGTCACGCCAGCCGAGCCCTGGTATGCGGTGCCCATGGCGCCTGTGCTCGCCGCATACTGGGCACTGTTGTCGGAGAAGTACGCCTCCTGCGCGGTGATCAGGTTGCGCAGGTCCGCCTTCATCGAAGCGATGTACGCCTTCTCCTTGGTGTTGGAAAACTTGGGAATCGCTATTGCTGCAAGGATACCGATGATCACGACAACGATCAGCAACTCGATAAGGGTGAAGCCTCTGCGGTGGGGAATCATTCGTACCTGGCTTTTGAGGGTTTCTTTCTGCGGGGCGGCGCGCCGGTGCGTCCCGGCGCGCTGCGCCCACGCGGTGTCGCTGTCTACTGGCAAACCGGCGTGCCTTCCTGCGTTGAACCGCCGCCCAGCGTGATCTGACAGGTCTTGGCCGTCGAAGGATGCGTGGCCGATGCCGCCCAACCCGTGTTTGTCACGCCGCTGATTACGACGGTGACGCCCGCTGACGCACGGTAGTTCGTGCCCATCGCGCCGGTGCTGGCTGCGTACGCGGCGTTGTTGTCCGAGAAGTACGCTTCCTGCGCGGTGATCAGGTTGCGCAGGTCGGCCTTCATCGAGGCGATGTATGCCTTTTCCTTGGTGTTCGCGAACTTCGGAATGGCGATCGCGGCGAGAATGCCGATGATGACTACGACGATCAACAGCTCGATCAGGGTGAAGCCCTTGGTATTGCGGCGCATGTGGATGCTCCCGGCCATTAGAGAAGGTGCCTATTGAACCCGGCAGGGGCCGGAAGGCGTTGGCATGGGGGTGCAGGTTCGGTGCCCCCTCAGAAAACCGCACTTGGATGACGCTGTTCCTCCGGGCGTAGTGCCATCTTTTCTCATTTTCAGGACACGGCTGTCAACTCCCGGTCGAGCCGTGCAAAAAGCAGTGCGGCTGGCAAACCGCGGCATTGGCCTGGCGTCAGTTCCAGCGCAGGCCGCGGAGCTGTTCCAGGTTGGCGTTCCCCCCACTCAGCACGCACACGATGCGGGCGCCGACCGGAGCGTTTACCAGCCCGTGGAGCAATGCCCCCACCGGGGCGGCCGCAGCGCCCTCTACTACGAGCTTGGCGTGATGCATGATCCAGATCATGGCGTCGAAGATCTCAGTGTCGGGAAGGGTGACGATCTCGTCGACAGTCTTCCGCACGATCTCGAGGTTGTTCGTTCCCACGCGCTTCACACGCAGGCCATCGATGATGGAGTCCACAGATTCGAGCGGCACCACATGACCTGCGTGCACGCTGCGGAGCATCCCGGGCGAGCCCGATGATTCGACGCCGATGATCCGCACGGCGGGATTGATGCCTTTGGCGGCCAGCGCGATGCCCGAAATGAGGCCACCGCCACCGATCGGCACCACCACGACGTCCACCTCCGGCCAGTCTTCAATGATCTCGAGCCCGGTGGTGCCTTGCCCGGCGATGAGTTGCAGGTCGTCGAACGGATGGATGTAGGTGTAACCGCGCTCCTCCACGAGCTTGCGTGCGAACGCGTCCGCCTCGTCCCAAATAGTGCCGTGCAACACGACTTCGGCGCCGTAGGCGCGCGTCGCCTCGATCTTCGAAGGCGTGGCGTTGCTCGCCATGGCGACCACGGCCCTGATGCCGTGAATCTTCGCCGCGAGCGCCACTCCCTGCGCGTGATTGCCCGCAGACGAGCAGATCACCCCGCGCGCGCGCTGCTCGTCGCTGAGTTGGGGGAACTTGTTGAGCGGGCCGCGGATCTTGTACGAGCCGGTGCGCTGGAAGACTTCCGCCTTGAGCCGCACGTCAAATCCCGTTGCGGCGCTCAGCGAGCGGGACGTGAGAAGCGGCGTGTGATAGGCATGTGCGCTCACACGATGGCGCGCCTCGATGAATTCCCGTTTGCCGGGCCACTGTTGAGGCCACTGTTCAGCGTTCATTTGAACGTTCATCGACCGGTCACGCTCCTGGAAGGGCCGACGGAAAGTGGCGAATCGCGTGGCGACTGGCCACCCTTCGGGCCTCATGCGCATTCGCGAAATGGTGCCCGGCCTGGGGCTCTGCGTATTCATCGGGGCGATCGCGTGGGCCCTGGAGGTACTGCAGCGACACGTGACCGGGAGGGCGTGGCTCGAGGCGATTGTGCTCTCGATCCTGCTCGGT
>DASZZO010000074.1:0-2876 GCA_035544915.1 Gemmatimonadaceae bacterium
GGCCAGCTTTACGGCGAGGCCGCGGCCGCAGCCTTCGGCAAGATCTATACGTTCGGTCCCACGTTCCGCGCCGAGAAGTCCAAGACGCGACGCCACCTCTGCGAGTTCTGGATGATCGAGCCGGAGGTCGCATTCAACGACTCCGCCGACAACATGCGCCTCCAGGAGGACCTGGTGTCGTTCCTGGTACAGCGCGTCCTGGAGCGGCGGCCGGCGGAGCTCCGCGACCTTGAACGCGACGCCAGCAAACTCGAGTCGGTACGACCGCCTTTCCCGCGCGTGGACTATGGCGACGCCGTCGCCACGCTGCAGATGCGCGGCAGCACCATTCAATGGGGCGAGGACCTGGGCGCCGAAGACGAGACATTGCTGGCGCAGGACCATGACCGCCCGATCCTCGTATACAACTACCCTCGGGAGGCCAAAGCCTTCTACATGAAGGAGAATCCCGACGATCCGCGCACGGTCCTGTGCAACGACTGCCTTGCCCCCGAAGGCTTTGGTGAGATCATCGGCGGGTCGCAGCGCGAGGATGACCATAGGCGGATTGTCCGTCGGCTGCGCGAGGAGCGGCTTCCGGAAGAGGCATATGACTGGTATCTCGCGCTCCGCAAGTATGGCACGTTCCCGCATTCGGGATTCGGGCTTGGGCTCGAGCGGACGATCGCGTGGATTTGTGGCACGCCGCACATCCGCGAGTGCATTGCATTCCCGCGCATGATGCACCGCCTGCGGCCCTGAGCCGCTACTCGCTCTTCTTCACTTCATCCCATATCGCATCCAGCGCTGGCAGGCCTGCCGTGCGCACGTCCATGCCCCGGGCCGACGCCAATCGTTCCACCTGCTCGAACCGTCGCTGAAACTTCGCGTTTGCCCTGTCGAGCGCGAGCGCTGGGTGCACACCGGCCTTGCGGCACAGATTCACTATCGCGAACAGGAGGTCGCCCAGCTCGTCTTCCAGCCGCGCGTGCCGCGGATCGGCGCTCGGCACGCCATGCGTTTCGAATCGCGCGCCATGGGGCGCGATCTCCGACTGCACTTCAGCCAGTTCCTCGCGCACTTTGTCGAGGGGGCCGCGGATGTCCGGCCAGTCGAAGCCCACGCCGGCGGCGCGTTCCTGGAGCCGGTGCGCGCGGTGGAGCGCGGGAAGGCCGGCCGGCAGGCCCTCGGCAAGGGAAGTCCGTGTCTTCGACTTCATTTCCTCCCATGGCTCACGCCCGGCCGCAGCGCCGTAGAGCCACGGGTGCCGCTGGGTCATCTTGTGCACCAGCGATCCCGCCACGTCGCCTGCGTCGAACGCGCCGCGTTCCTCGGCGATGATCGCGTGGAACAGCACTTGGAGAAGCACGTCGCCAAGTTCGCTCTTCATTGCATCGTCGTCGCCTGAGCGGATCGCGTCGTCAAGCTCGTGCATTTCCTCGTTGAGATACGGGCGAAGCGACTCGTGCGTCTGCGTCCGGTCCCAGGCATCGCGCGCGCGCAGGTCGCGCATGATCGCAAGTGCGTCGTCGAGCGTCTTCTTCTCCGCCGTTTCTCCCATCGCGCGCATGGCTCCCGTCGTCGTTTGTGGCCTGCACGTTGTCTTGTTTCGACCCACGGCGCGACCTAGCTTCACCCTACCGGCATGACCACAGAATCTACGGCCGAAAACACCACGCGGGCCTGGGTGGATATCGATCTCGGCGCGCTGGTTCGCAATGGAGCCGCTCTGGCGCGACATGCGCGCGTCCCGATCCTGCCGATGGTGAAGGCCGATGCGTACGGCTTGGGGGTTGGTCCGGTGACCGCAGCGCTCGAAACGCTCGACCCGTTTGGCTTTGGCGTGGCAACGGTGGTGGAGGGGTGTGAACTCCGCTCGAGAGGGGTGAAGCGCCCGGTCATCGTCTTCACGCCGATTCTTCCAGAGGAATTTCCCGATGTGCGCGGCGCCCGTCTCACGCCAACCCTGTCGAATGCCGGCGCGATCTCCGCCTGGACGGAGAGTGGTGGCGGCCCGTGGCACCTTGCCATCGACACGGGCATGAATCGCGCAGGAGCGCGTTGGGACGCGGTCGCTAGCCTGGCTGCAGTGATCCGCCGCTCGCCGCCCGAGGGCGCGTACACTCATTTCCATTCGGCCGAGCTCGACGATGGATCGATGGAAATGCAGGAGCGACGCTTTCGTGACGCGCTGGCGGCCCTGCCCATGCGGCCCGCGGTCGTGCACACCGACAACAGCGCGGCAATCACGCGCCGCAGTCCGTCACTGTGGAACGCAGTGCGCCCAGGCGTCTTCCTCTATGGCGTGGGCAGCGGTCCGGGTGCGGCCGTCACGCCGGAAGCCGTGGTGAGCCTATCCGCGCGAGTGGTGGAGTTGCGCGACGTACTGCCGGGCGAGAGTGTCAGCTACGATGCCTCGTGGACTGCGGCACGGCACACGCGGGTAGCCACACTCCCGATTGGCTATGCCGACGGCTATCGTCGCTCGCTCGGGAACCGGGGCAATGCGCTCGTCAACGGGGTGCGCGCCCGGGTGGTGGGCACCGTCACGATGGACATGACCATGATTGACGTGACCGGCGTCGCGTGCCGCGTGGGCGATACGGCGACACTGATCGGTACCGACGGCCCGGAAACCATCAGCGTGGATGAGGTGGGCACGGCGTGCGGCCTTTCCCCCTACGAAATCCTGACCGGCCTCCGGCAGCGTGCAGGCAGGCGATACCGATGAATCGCCGAGCCGTCATCCTGGTGCTCGACGGCGTGGGCATCGGGGCAGCAGAGGATGCGGCCGACTATGGCGACGCGGGGAGCAACACCCTCGGCCACGTGGCGCACGCCGTGGGCGGCCTTAATCTCCCCGGTCTCCAACGCGCAGGACTCGGGGGCATCGCGAG
>DASZZO010000075.1:0-3950 GCA_035544915.1 Gemmatimonadaceae bacterium
GTCGCGGCCGATCACGGGGTCGAGTTTTCCCTTGCGCGCCATATCGGTGAGGTCGCGCGTGAACTTCTGCAGCGCCTGATACTGGTTCTCTGGCGTCTGGTCCGTGACCTTGTGTGCGCCGCGCACCGACTTCAGAGCCTCGAGCAGCGACGTGCGCGTGACGCCGATCGGCTTGAGGAGCGCGGCGCTCTCCGAACCCCTGGTGTCGGCAAGCGCGACGAGGATATGCTCGATGGAGACGTATTCGTCCCCAAGAGACTTGGCGATGTTCTCCGCCCCGTCGAGAACCTGCGTGAGCTCGCGCGAAAGCGCTGGAGAGGCGTCCGTCTGTTTCGGATAGCGCGCGATTTCGGCGTCGAGCTGATCGCGCAACTGCGGCACGGCGACTCCGAGTTTCTGCAGGATGGGGACGACGATGCCCTCCTGCTGGTCGAGCATGACGCGCAGCAAATGCGCGTCGTGCGCGACCGGATTTCCATTCCGCCGCGCGAGCGACAGCGCGTCGTTCAGAGCCTCGGATGACTTAACGGTGAGGCGATCGGGTGATAGCACGCCTCAGTGTAACATCAGGCCCGAAAACACGAAACGCCCGGCAAATAAATGCCGGGCGTACGCGCAAGCCGCAATGGGACTCACTTGTGAACAGTCATCCTCATGATCTCCTTCGCGCCATCCACGTCAGCAACGAGGATGTAGACGCCCGAGGAGGCTTCTTGTTTCGTGTCGCGATAGAAGCCGTCCCAGTACCATGTGTACTGGCCGCACGGCAGCGACACCTTCTCCAGCGGCTGACCCCCTGCCACGCTTCCCGCTCCGCCCTGCAGGACCGGCACTTTGACCAACTGCATCAGGATGTTGTAAATCTTCAGAGTCACCCGGTGCTGCTTTCCGCCGTCCGGGCACGTAGGGCTGCCCTTGATTTCAAAGGTGCCCCAAGTTTCGGGATTGAACGGATTCGGGTAGTTCTGTCGCAGCGTTACTGCTTTTTCCCTTTGCGGAGGTCCTGCCGACTGTGCAAATCCAACTCGTGGCATGAGAACGAGGGTCAGCACAAGTCCTAGTGCCAACCAGCGATACCTCATGTTTTCTCCGTCTGACTAAGTAGGGGCTATGTCGCAAGCTCCAGGTTTGGGTTGTCCAAGGTGGTCTGCTGGTATAGTAGTGACTTTCGCCCGCACGTGCAAGCAACCCGCGGCATTGTCCGGGGTGAGTGAGCTGCGATACACACGTCGCAGAACACCTTCGGGCACCTGGATTTAGGCCTTCGGTCGCACCGTCCTGGTGTCGCCCGAACGGACGGTCACTCCGATCCGATCGCAGTACTCGAGAAACGGGATCATGAACTTGCGCGTAAGCCCAAGTGATTCCTTTATTTCCGAGGCCGTTCGAGGCTTCGCGCCAAGGCCTGTCGCCCTCAGTTTCGCAACCATGGCTTCCAAAGCATCGGGACTGAAATAGCGGTCTGGGGCAACGGCAACCGCACGTCCCTGTCGCTCGAGGGCGCGCAAGAGTGCGAGTACACGCGTCCCGAAGCGGTGGCCGAGTTCATCCACGGATGGCGGCTGGGATCCGGCCAGCACCAATACTTGATGCAGGGTGTCCAGAGCGTCCGCGTCCACGTCACCCGAGCCAGGCCGCCAGTTGGCAAGCGCGATCACGCTGGCGCGCACCTCCAGTACGTGCCTGGCGCAGAGCTCGGCGAGGACGTCGGCGACGAGTGCCTCGTGCGCATTGAGCCGCTCGCGAGCATGCTGCAGTGAAAGACCGGGCTCGAGCGGATGTGCGTCGTGGCGGGACTTTACCATGGCAACCAGCTGAGTGGCAACGCTGGCTCTCAGTGCTTTCGAATACACGCGATCGGCGACTCGAACCACACCGGCACTGCGCTCCGCGACTGACGCACTTTCGGCCGGCCTCACGCCAATGCGCACCGGCAGGTCGCGTAGTGCGAGGCCAGCGCCAGCGCATTCATCGACGATCCATGAGAGCCGGGTAGCCGTGTTTGCGTTCGCTTCAGGCCATGGCTTCGCTCGTCGCGTGGGCGGGTGCGAATCTGTCACGACGCCGCCGCCAATCGTCAGTGCGGGCGACGCGGTCCTCAGGACAAAGCGATCTCCCGCACGCGCGACGACCGGCCTGTCCAGCGATATGCGTACCGGAACGACCGTTCGGGCCGTGCCCGCCTCCAGGCGTCCGCCCACGGCCACGATGCGCGCTCCAACTTCCAGAGTGCCGAGGTGAAAACGAACCCGTGTGCGCACGCCGAGCGATGGCGAGTCGTCGAGCAGCGCGACGTCCGCGCGAAGTACGCTTGACGGGGACCACTCGTCTCCGTCGTGCACGAGGACGTCCCCGCGAGTCACATCTTCGCGATCAAGCCCGCCGAGTGCCACCGCGACACGGCTGCCCGGAAGTGCGCGCGTCACCGCGGCGCCATGTGACTCGAGCGAGCGCACGCGCGCGGTGCGACCCGAGGGGAGCACGCGGACCGTGGAGTCTGCCGTGAACGCACCGCTCCAGAGCGTGCCGGTGACCACTGTGCCGGTGCCGCGCACGGAAAACGACCGGTCTATCGGCATCCGGGCGAGGTCGGCGTCGTCGCGGGTCGGCACCGCGCGCGCCGCGGCCGCAAGCGCAGACCGCAGCGCTTCGAGGCCGTCGCCCGTCACGGCAGAGCACGCCACGATCGGCGCGTGCTCCAGCGGCGAGCCACGCAGCAGGTCGCGCACGTCGGTTTCGACGAGGCTCAGCCATTCGGGCTCGACGAGGTCCGACTTGGTGAGCGCCACCACTCCGCCCGAGACGCCCAGCAGTCCGAGAATCGCCAGATGTTCGCGCGTTTGCGGCATCACGCCCTCGTCGGACGCAATCACCAGCAGCGCCAGGTCCACACCGGTGGCGCCGGCGAGCATCGTGCGTACGAAGGCCTCGTGCCCGGGGACATCGACCACACCGAGCGTGCCCGCACCATCGAGCACGAGCGGGGCAAACCCGAGCTCGATGGTAATGCCGCGGCGCTTCTCCTCCGGCAGGCGGTCGGTGTCGACGCCCGTGAGCGCACGCACCAGAGCAGTCTTGCCGTGATCGACGTGTCCTGCAGTCCCCAGAATCACGGCGCCCTACCGCACTTCGACGGGGACCGGCGGAGACCGGTCGCGTAGTGTTTCCCACGCGAGAAACGCGCGCAGTGGCCGCCCGTCACCGAGGTGCTCTTCGAGGAACTCTCGCAGGAGCCTTTGGTGAGCACGCGCGGATTTCCCATCGTCGCCGGCGTCGATCTCGCGCTCGGAGCCGGCAAGCCATGAGATGACCAGAAGGCGCGCCTCCGCGGGAAGTGACCGGCCGCCTTGCGAAGCGCGCGCGCAACGATCACACAACGCGCCCCCGGCGCGGTGATGAAACGTGACGGTAGCCGAGGGCACGAGGTCGGCGTGACAGCTCGCGCACTGGTCCAGCGATGGTGCAAATCCGAGCTCTGCCACGACGCGCCAGATGCCGGCGAGCGCGAGCGCTGCGACGTCCGCGCTGCAGGCGACACCGATGGCGTCGAGCAGCGTGGTCGCAGCGTCGTGGACCCGCCCCGAGTCGTCCTCCCTGGCGAACCGCAGACAGACCTCGGCGAGCGCCGACGCCGCGGTGAACCGCGCCATGGACTCGGCGAGCTCGGGGCGCGCACGCGTGCTGTCGAACGCCGTCAACGTATGGAGGTCGTTGGTCGGGTGGAACGAGAGGTGCGCGACACCGCTCATGAAGAGATCGAGCGCCGGACCGAACCGGCTCTTCGGGCGCCGCGCACCTCGCGCAATGACCGACACAATGCCGGCGTCGCGCGTCGCCAGGCGGACGATGCGCGACGTCTCGCGGTAGTCAAACACGTGGAGCACGAGGGACTGAGATTCAATCAGGCGCACACCGGAAAACTAGTGGTCAGCGCCCGATTCGCACGCCCA
>DASZZO010000076.1:0-4099 GCA_035544915.1 Gemmatimonadaceae bacterium
CGAGGCGCCGAACCTTCCCTTCAACACGCTTCAGCGTCGCGGGCGCCGTGTTGATCCAGTCGGTCGCGGGTGCGATGAGGAGGGCGGCGGCTCCCGCAGCGAGCGCAAGGGCACCAAAGACGACGAGCGCAGCGCCGATGCGCTCAGGCACATGGTGGCGGTGCAGCCAGCGCATGGGGGTGCCGAGAAGCAGCGAGAGAAGTACCGAGAGCACCACCGGCAGCACGACTGAACGGCCGAGGCGGAGCGCGGCAACCGTCATGACGATGATGATGACCATCGCCGCCGTTGCGACGGCGTTCCCCTCGCCTGTCGGCGCCGGTGGCGGGTCTTTCGTGTCTGCAGCCATCAGGAAACGTAGTTCTGCGCTCGGGGAGAGTCACTCGCCCGTTCGGAGTACCGCCTTGGAGTCATGGACGTGTCGCGCCGCCGGGGCCTCACACGTTGAGCGGAGAATCCGGAAACGGCGCAGCAGGCCGGCGCGGGTCGCCACGCATCGCGGCATCCATGTGCAGCAGCATGGCGCCCACGCCCGCCGCGCCCTGCATCCACCCGGTTTGCGCGGCGACCTCGGCGGGCGACACGCGATTCTCCGCCTGAACCCAGCGCTCGCTGGCGTCCGCGACCGAGCCGCGCGCGAGGAGATCGTCCGCCTGGCGGCGCGCGTAGTCGAGGTCCGCGACATTCCGTGCTCGCTGGTAGCGCGCGATGAAATATTCCGCGACGCCGGCGTTGCCGCAGCATTGCGAAATGTTGTTCCAGAATCCTTCGGTACGCTGCTCGGGCACGCCCTGGGCGATGATGCCCTTGGCGGCGCCATCTTCCGCCGCGCGCCAGGCGTCGTCGCGGTCGATGGCGTACAGCCGGCTCCATAGCCGTGCGGTTCCAGCGCCGCCATGACACCAGCTCAGGTAGAAGAGCTGAGCTCCGTCGTCCTGGTGATGCCGAATGACGATCCCGTTGCCCGATGGCACCGCGATCGCCCGGAGGTAGCGCGCCCCATCGCGCGCCGCATCCAGGTGACGGCGCTCGCCGCCCCGTTCGGACAACGTGGCCAGAAAATAGGCGACGCCTGCCGTCCCGTGCGAGAAGTTGGGCATCTCGCGCGGGAACGTCCTGTCCATCATCCAGCTGCGCTGGCCGTCCGTGACGGGTCGCGCCAACGTGAGAAGGTGGTCACCCGCCCGCCGCGCGAGATCGATGGCCTCATCGCCAAGCAGATCGCGGGTTGCCAGTAGCGTGAGGCCGATGCCGGCGCTCCCGGAGATGATATCGGTCACATCGTTCCATGCCACGCCGCCGTCGCCAAAGCGCCGGGCGGCGGAAGCGAGCAACCTTGCTCCGCGCAGGGCGGCGGCATGGAGCTCCTCCTGACCCGACGCGCGGTGCACGGCGTGCAGCGTAAAGACATGCCCTGCGAGCCCTTCATAAAGTCCCGCCTGCTCTACCGCGCTCCCCTGAACCGGTATCCCCGCGGCCAGCGGCAGCGCACCGCGCACGGCCTCGTCGAGAAAGCGCCGCTCGCCGGTGGCGGCGTGCAGCTCGAGATAGAAGATGACGACGCCGGGCCCTCCGCTATAAAGGGTGGTTTCCGGAGCGCCCCGCTTGGCGTCGAAGGGCGTCGCGGGCCATGACCGGCCGGTCCCCGTGTCAATGGCGGTCGACCTGATCCAATGCTCCGCGCGCAGCGCAGCGTCGAGATACGGACGGTCGCTCACGCCTCGCGCCGCCGCCCGACTCCACTCGGCGACCAGAGTACGAGGCAGCGCGAAAAGCCCCGCCCCCGCGTGCATGCCGACGCGCACGAGGTCGCGCCGGGAGAGCGTCGTTCGCGGGAACGGGCTCACGGATCCGCGTTGCGCGTGAGTGGCGTGGGCGCGGCCGGGGCCACGCGCGTCACGGCTGCACCTTTTTCGACCGGTCCTCGTACGGCCTCAGCCACCAGTCGAAAAATACCCATGTCCGATTCCAGGAATCGATCTGCTCAGGGGAGTCCACGCGCTCGAGCGTCCCGGGATCCACGCGCCTGCTGAAGGCGTGGCCCATCGAGGCACCCCACGGCGCGGGGTCGACATAGATCTTGGTTTCGGCCAGTTCCGGCTTCAGCGCGCGCAGCTTGTAGACGAGCTGCTGGTCTTCGACGAAGTTCACGTCAAGGTCGTTCGTCGCCACGTGCACGAGGATCGGGACATTCAGATCTTCCACGTGGTAGAGGGGCGACCGCTTGATGTACTCGTCGGGTTTTTCGAATGGGAGCCCGCCAATCCCCGGCTCCGCCGCGTAATCGCGCTGGTATCCGGGTCCCTTGTAGGAGAGCCGGAAGACCAGATTCGTCACTGGGACGATCGCGGCGCCGGCCTTGAAGGGATGGTGCTTGCGGAAGAGCGAGTGCGCGGTGATGAACCCGCCATGGCTCCAGCCCATGATGCCGAGCCGGTCCTGGTCGACGTAGGGCAGGGTCTTGAGATAGTCCACGGCCGAGAGGACGTCGTCGACCTCCTTGCCGCCGTAGTCGATCGCCATGTGGTGTGCTTCGCCATGACCAGTGCTGCCCCGGTAGTCCGGCGTAATGATGACATAACCGCGGTCGACGGCCTCCCTGACGAACGGCAACATTGACTGGTCCCAGTTCCCATGCACACCGCCGTGCACCCAGATCATCGCCGCGTGACCTCCGGCACCGCGCTTCTTCAACGGCGCGAACAGATATGCCGGAATCGCCAGGCCGTCGGCGTTGCTCTTGAAGGAGATCTTCTGAAAGTCGACGACTCCCTTGAATCGGGCAGTGTAGACGCTGTCGGTCACGATCTTCCCCGCGATGGACCTGTCGAAATCCGCCTTGGGCAGGTCCTCGGGCTTGTTGCTTACGTAGAGCAGCCGCGCCCGCGCGGTGTCCATGACGACCGGCGGCCGCACGAACCGCCCGCTGTCGGGGCGGACTGCGCGTGCCGGGGCCTGACCGGCGAGCGCCGTTGCCGCAGTGACCAGGGAGATCGAGAGGGCGACCTGCGCGCGCGACACGCGCGCACCGAGACCGTGGGGAGTCCGCATCCTTTCCTCTGTGAACGGTTGGGCGACGTGGGTGCGCGGCGGCGCGCGAACGCATCGCAAGTTTGCACGCGAGCGCCGGCCCCGTCCAGCCGGGACGCCGTCGGGACTGGCTCCGTCGGCCCGTCGCGCACCCGCACTCAGGCGAGGCACAACAGCCCGATGAGGGCGATGCTGATGGCGACGAGCACCGCCAGCGAGAGCGTCACCGCAGTCGTGACGGCCATGCCGCCTCGCCAGAGCGTGCGCGCGTCCACTCCGAGGCCGAGCGCGACCATGGCAAGCACGGTCAATACCTTTGCCGCGTTCCGGAGCGCGTCCACCGCGCCGTCGCCGAACATGCCCGTTGCGCGCGCCGCCGCGAGAGCGACGAATCCCACGATGAACCACGGCACGAGGAGCCCAAGCGGCGGCAGAGGCGGCGAAGGGTTGTCGTCGTGGGCCGCACGTATGCCGCGGTGGTGCGCGCGCCGGCGCAGGTAGGCAAGCGTTACCACGACCGGGCCGAGCATGAGCACGCGCACGAGCTTGACGAGCGTGCCGACCTGCGCGCTGAGCGGATCGTAGGCGAGCGTGACGGCCAGCACCTGCGGCACCGCGTAGACACTCATGCCTGCGAGCACGCCGAACTGAAACGCCGAGTATCGCAGGGTGTGCCCAAGCAGTGGAAGGCCGAGCACGACCACCATGCCGAGCGCCGCCGTAAACGCAATGGCCGACGCGACGTCCTCGGCATTGGCATCGATTGCGGGGGCAACGGCGGCAATCGCCGAGTTGCCGCAGATCGAGTTGCCGCAGGCGACGAGCAGCGCCAGCCGGGTGTTGAGGCGGAGGGCGCGCGAGAGCGCGTAGCTGGCGCCGATGGCCATTGTGACGACCAGAACGATTCCCCCGGCGAGCGGGAGTCCCGCGCGCTGAAGGAGTGGCAGGTCGACCGAGGCACCAAGCAATACCACGGCCAGTTCGAGTAGTTGCCTGGCGCTGAGGTCTACGCCCGGCTGCCACCGAGCCGATGGAGTCCACACGCTCCGGAGCGCCGCACCGAGCAGGA
>DASZZO010000077.1:0-38890 GCA_035544915.1 Gemmatimonadaceae bacterium
CGAGCAAGGAGGCGCTGCTGTTGGCGGTCGCCGAACGGGGATTCGCGCGCCTGATCGCCGCTCTCGACCACGAGATGGCGCGGGCGCCGGACGCGTTTTTTGCAATCTTCATGCTGGGCGCCGCGTACGGGCGATTTGCGATCCGCGCGCCGAGCGAGTTTCGCTTCATGTACGGCACGTCGCCCGCGTCGGCCGGGCCGCTCGCGGAACTGCACACTGCCGTTCTCGAGCGCTTCGAGCGCGCGGTGCGACAGGCACAGGCGGGAGACCTCATACGGCCGCGCCAGAGCGAGCGATGGGCGGCGATGTTCTGGTCCACCGCACACGGGCTGGCCACGCTCACCATTGCCGGCGCGCTCGACGGCGCGCCCCGATCAAGACCGGCCAGGCGCACGGCGAGCCAACGCGAGCGCCGCACACTCGACCTCGTGCGCGCCGCAATGGCGGGGCTCATCTTCGGAATGAAGCCTCCGCACTCGACCTGGGCGTCGCGCCCGGGGAAGCCGGCCTAGGCGATCTTCTCTCCCCCCATCAACGCCGCCAGAATCGCCTTCTGGATGTGCAGACGATTCTCGGCCTGGTCCCACACGCGGCTGCGCGGACCATCGATGACCGATCCCGAGACTTCCTGGCCGCGGTGCGCGGGCAGGCAGTGGAGGAAGATCGCATCGCGCGACGCGCGCTTCATGAGCGCCGCATTCACCGTGTAGCCCGCGAACGCCTTGTTCCGGACTTCCGCCTGGTCCTCCTGCCCCATCGACGCCCATACATCCGTGTTCACCACGTGCGCCCCATCGATCGCGCGGGCAGGATCGCGCACGAGGGTGACCTTTGCACGCTTTTTCGCGCGCTTGAGCAAGGCCGGGTCGGGTTCATACCCCGCCGGACACGCGAGTGTGAGATCGAATCCCAGCACGTATGCAGCATCGAGCCACGAGTTCGCCATGTTATTCCCATCGCCGACCCACGCGATCCGCTTCCCGTCGTACGAGCCCAGGAACTGGCGTATGGTGAGCAGGTCGGCGAGCACCTGGCACGGATGCTGCCAATCGGTCAGGCCGTCGATCACGGGCACGTCGGCGTGTTTCGCAAGGTCCTCAATCTCCTGGTGGCGCGCCGTGCGGATCACGATGCCGTCAGTGAGGCGCGAGAGCACGCGCGCGGTGTCGGCAATCGGTTCGCCGCGGCCAAGCTGCACGTCCCGCGCGGAGAGAAAGAGCGCCTGCGCACCAAGCTGGCAGGCACCGACCTCGAAGCTGACCCGAGTTCGCGTGGACGACTTGGTGAACACCATCGCGAGCGACTTGCCCGTGAGCGGCCGCCTGGAGTAGTCCCCTGCACGCATCCGTTCCGCGAGCACAAAGAGCGCTTCGAGCTCCGGCCTGGTGAAGTCCGGGATGGTCAGGAAGTCGCGATGCGGACGCGGTTTTCGGTCGGTCATCGTGGAACGCTAGAGGATGTACTTGCGCAGGTCCTCGTCTTCCGCGATGGCGCGCAGGCGATCGCGAACGACCTTTGCGTCGATGTTGACGGGCGCCGTGCCGCGATCGGGAAGCTCGTACATCACGTCCTCAAGCAGCGTCGTCATGACCGTGTGCAGGCGCCGCGCGCCGATGTTCTCCATGCGGGAGTTCACCTGCGCCGCGGTGCGTGCGATTTCCGCCACCGCATCGTCCGTGATCTTGAGCTCGACACCTTCGGCCGCCACCAGCGCCGCATACTGCTTGGTCAGCGCATTCTCCGGCTCCGTCATGATGCGCAGCAGGTCCGCCTCGGTGAGCGGCTTGAGTTCGACCCGAATGGGGAACCGTCCCTGCAGTTCCGGAATCAGGTCGCTCGGCTTGGACACGTGGAACGCGCCCGCGGCGATGAACAGCACGTGGTCTGTCTTCACCATGCCGTACTTGGTCTGGACGTTGCTCCCCTCGACAATCGGCAGAAGGTCGCGTTGTACGCCCTCGCGCGAGACGTCGGGGCCGCCCATTTCCCCGCGGGGGCCGGCGATCTTGTCGATCTCGTCGAGGAAGACGATCCCGAGTTTTTCGACGCGTTCCATGGCGTCGGTCACGACATCGTCGAAGTTGATGAGCTTGTCGAACTCCTCGTCGAGCAGAATGCGGCGGGCATCGGCGACCGTCACGGTACGGCGCTTCTTCTTCTTCGGGAGCAGTTCCGAAAGCATCTCGCCGAGGTTGCCCATCCCCTCGCCACCTCCCTGCTGCCCCATCAGGTCGATCACCTGCGGAGCATGCTGCGTGACCTCGATCTCCACTTCCCGTTGCTCGAGCTGGCCGTCGTGCATGAGCTGGCGGAGCTTGTCGCGAGTTCGCGTGTAGCGGTCTTTCGCCGCCAGCGAGTCCTGCTCCTGCGTGACACCGCCTTCGCTGGACGCGACGAAAACACGGTCTCCCTCGCTCGTGCCCGGCGCTGGTGGTGCGGGTGTCGGCGGAAGGAGAAGGTCGAGGATGCGCTCGTCCACGCGATCGTTGGCGAGGTCCTCGACTTCGTCCTCGCGCTCATCGCGCACCATCGCAATGGCGCTCTCCACGAGGTCGCGGACCATCCCCTCGACGTCGCGCCCGACATAACCGACCTCGGTGAACTTGGACGCCTCCACCTTGATGAAGGGCGCGCCGGCGAGCTTGGCCAGGCGGCGTGCGATCTCGGTCTTGCCTACACCCGTAGGGCCGATGAGGATGATGTTGTTCGGCGCGATCTCGTCGCGGATCGCCTCCGGCGTGCGCTGGCGCCGCCAGCGATTGCGGAGCGCAATAGCGACCGATTTCTTGGCCTCATCCTGGCCCACGATGTAGCGATCGAGCTCGGCGACGATCTTGCGCGGCGTGAGGTCGGCAAGGCGCGCGAGCGCCTGCTCAGTTCGGTTCGACGACATGCGCGAAAGCTAATGCGGCGCGCCGGGCTCGATCACCGTGATGTTCGCGTTGGTGAAGATGCAGATCTCGCCGGCGATTTCGAGTGACTTGCGCACGATCTCGGGCGCGGGGAGCTTCGTTTCCTTCAGCAGCGCGCGGGCCGCAGCCAGCGCGTAAGGGCCGCCGGATCCGATGGCGAGCACCCCGTCGTCGGGCTCGATGATTTCGCCATTGCCCGAGAGGACGAACCCGCTCGTCCTGTCGACGACCACCAGCAGCGCCTCGAGGCGCCGCAGCACGCGATCGCTCCGCCATTCCTTGGCGAGCTCGACGGCCGCGCGCTGCAGGTTGTCCGGATGGCGCTCGAGTTTCTCCTCGAACTTCTCGAACAGCGTGAAGGCATCGGCCGCGGCGCCTGCAAAACCGGCCAGCACCTTGCCTCCCTTGAGCGCGCGGACCTTCACGGCATTGGCCTTCATCACCGTTTCGCCTACGGAGACCTGCCCGTCGCCGCCGATCGCGACGCGCCCGTCGCGACGCACGGCGAGGATGGTCGTGGCACGAATTACTGGTAGAGCCATGGCGGGAAACATAGCTTGATGTGACCGGGGCGAGGCATGCGAGGTTATAGGACCGTGATGCAGGAATCGGACGCAGCGGTGGTGCGGCGTGTGCGCGCCGGCGACGTGGAGGCGTTCGCGCTTCTCGTGGACCGGCACCACGCGCGTCTGGCGCGCTATGCGCTCCGGATGATGGGCGACCGCGGCGAGGCCGAGGAGCTGGTCCAGGACGCGTTCGTGCGCGCCTATGGCGCGCTGGCCCGGTATAAGGAACGTGAGCAGTTCGGCGCGTGGATCCTCCGGATCCTGGTCAACCGGTGCCGGTCGTCACTCGCGCGCGAGGCGCGGCGCCTGGCCGCCGCCGCTGCCTGGATTCACGAGACAGCCGCGACGTTCGATCCCGCGGAACCGATAACCCAGCGCGACGAACTCTCGGCGGCACTCGGGCGGCTGCCGGCCGACCTGCGCGAGGCCGTCCTGCTGCGGTACGCCGACGAACTCGGATACGAGGAGATCTCCGCCATCACCGGCGCAGGGATCTCCGCACTCAAGATGCGCGTGAAGCGTGCGTGCGAGCGCTTGCGCGCGATGCTGGAGCCCACCCGTGCCGGACGCTGAATCGTTGCTCTCGCGCGAGCTGCGCGCCCTGCTGCGCGAACCCGTCGACCTGGGTCCCGCAGCGCGGGCGCGCGTGATGCAACGCGTGCGAGCCGCCGCCGCGCTCCGCGCCGCCGTCCCCCGCGCACGAGGCGCCGTTCGGGCCACCGTGCTGGGCGCGCTCCTCGCGGCGTCGTTCGTGGTGTCAATCGTGACTGCCAACGCACGGAGTGGGGGCAATGGCACTCATGGTCGCACGCTGGCGGACACAATTGCCGTGCACTTCGCCGCGGCGTCCGACGCGGATTGGCCGGTCATCGCCCGCGAGAAACTCGTGGCCGTGGCTGACGTCACTCACGACCTCGCGCCCAAGCCGCACCCGGGCGCGCCCGCGCGGCGCAACTGATGCTCTGGACGGGCGCCGCACTCTCGATACTCGCCGGATACATCCTGCTCGCGCGCGGTGGCACGACGCTGCCCGCGGCGCTGCTCGTGCTCGGATACGTGGCAATCGTGCCGCTGGCAATCTGGCGCGGGCGACGGGCCGGACTTGGCGACTGCGTCCGGACGCCAAACGCCAGCGATATCGCGTGCAGTCGGGATCGTGCGTGGAAGGACGGCAATCGCGCACCGCGCAACGCTGAGGGGGGAACGCACACTGCGGATTACCGGCCGATGAACGCGGACGATGCCGCGCAGAGCGTCTTCAATCGAGTGATGCACAGCGGTCACGGAACGCATTCTGACAATGATGGCGAGATGAAAGGCCACGATCCTGCGGCACGTGTCCTCGTTGCTTGACGAAACGGGCATTGAGTCACGAGAACTCTCTTCGTTGCGACGATGAACCGCCTCCGGGGCACGTGAAATGCCTGCAAAGGCACGCGAATTCCACTCGGCGCCGCGCGAAATGAGCACCGAGGGGCGCGAAGTCAACGCCAAGGCGGGACAAGTGGGCATGACGGCGCGCGAAATGACCATGGACGGACGTGAAACCGACGCTGAGTCAAACACAGCGTCCGCCGAGGCGGGAGCATCGCGCACGAAGGCAGGCGAAACGATCACCGATGTTCGTGTATCCGGCAGTACGGCA
Source organism: Gemmatimonadaceae bacterium (assembly GCA_035544915.1). Classification (GTDB taxonomy): domain Bacteria; phylum Gemmatimonadota; class Gemmatimonadetes; order Gemmatimonadales; family Gemmatimonadaceae; genus Fen-1231. The sequence continues at coordinate 5,124 of DASZZO010000077.1, forward strand.
CGCAAAGCGAGCACCGTGGCACGGAAAGCGGGGACCAAGGCCCGCACAGCAGGCACGGAGGCACCCGAAGCGAACACCGAGGCAACCGAAACGGAGGTTGCACCACCTTCATCCCTCATTATTTCTCATTGCTGGAGCCGCCGGCCGTCCGCGAACCCGATTCTCACTGATTACGACCGTGCCCACAGCAAGTTCTCCCATCACGTTTGACGACATTCTCGCGGCGCGCGAGCGCCTGCGGCCATATCTGCCCCCGACCGCGCTCCGCAATTATCCGCTGCTCGATGCACTCGTCGGCGACGGCATTCGCGTCTGGGTGAAGCACGAAAACCACCAGCCGACCCAGAGCTTCAAGATTCGCAACGGCATCTCGGCCATCACGGCGCTTTCGCCCGAGGCGCGTGCCAAAGGCGCGATCGGTGCGAGCACGGGCAACCATGGCCAGGGCGTCGCGTACGCGGGAAAGCTGCTCGGCGTCAAGGTCGCCATCTGCGTGCCGCAGGGAAACAATCCCGAGAAGAACGCGGCCATCCGGTCGCTTGGCGCAGAGTTGATCGAGGCCGGCGCGACGTACGATGCAACCGTGGCCGAGTGCGATCGCATTCGTGCAGACCGGGGAATGACGCTGTTGCATTCGACCAACAATCGCGACGTGATCGCCGGGGCGGGCACGATGACGCTCGAGATGCTGGAGCAGGAGCCGGACCTCGACGCAGTTGTCATCGCCCTCGGTGGGGGGTCACAGTCGGTGGGCGCGCTGACGGTCGCGGCGGCGAGGAAGCCCTCGCTCGCCGTTTACGCGGTGGGCGCAGCCGGCGCACCCGCGCAGTACGAGTCGTGGAAACTCGGTCGCCGGCTTACTGGCCGGCCCGTCGCGACGTTCGCCGAAGGGATTGCCACCGGATCGGCGTACGACATGACCTTCGATGCGCTGAAGGCGGGGCTGGCCGGGTTCGTGACGGTGAGTGAGGACGAGATGTATCAGGCAATCCGGGACCTGATCCGCATCACGCACAACCTGCCGGAGGGAGCGGGAGCGGCGGGACTGGCCGGACTTCACAAGCTCGCACCCGAGCTGGCCGGAAAGCGCGTGGCGATCGTGATGTGCGGCGGCAACCTTGGATCGGCTTCGCTGGCGCGAGCCCTTGCCGCATCCTAGCAGGCACTCGGCCCGGGAGATGGTAAATTCTGACAACGTGGTGCTAACCCCCGTTCACGCTCTTGGGTGCGCCTTTCGATAAACCTGCTTGAGCCGTTCGACGCTCGTGTGCGTGTAGATCTGCGTCGTCGAGATCGACGCATGCCCAAGCAGTTCCTGCACGGCCCGCAAGTCCGCGCCCGCATCGAGCAGATGCGTTGCGAAGGTGTGTCGCAAGGAATGGGTCGATAGCCCCGCTCCCTCGTCCACCTGCGAAAGGCAGTCCGTGACGGCAACCTGGATTGCCTTCACGCCCATCCGCTTCCCCTGCCTGCCGAGAAAGAAGGCGGTGCGGTCGGCGACGAGCCCGATCGTTCTGCACAGCGCATCCCTGGCGCGCTCGTAGTTCCGGAGCGCGCGCTGCGCGTGCTCGCCGACGGGCACGATCCGCTCCTTCCTTCCCTTGCCCCGCACTTTCACCAGGCCCGCAAGGAGGTCGAGATCCGGACGGTTGATGCCTTGCAACTCCGACAACCGCAGTCCCGCCGAGTAGAACAGCTCGAGAATGGCGAGATTGCGCACGTCGAGGTACTTCCCTTCCATCGCACGCGTGGTTGCCGCGCGGAACAGCGTCTCCACCTGGGCACGATCGAGATGCCCTGGCAGATACTTCTCGAGTCTGGGCGACCCCACCGCGCGCGCAGGATTCGTGTCGACCAGCTCGTTCCGGTGCATCCACGAGTAGAAGGTGCGCACCGCTGAAAGGGTGCGCGCCATGCTCCGCTTGCTCAGCCCGCGACGCGTGAGATGCGCGAGAAACGAACGCATGGTGATGCGGTCCACCTTCGCCCAGTCCCATTCGACCGCCCCGAGGTGCTGCCCGAGGAACAGGCAGAACTCCGCGAGGTCGCGCCCATAGGCCTTGACCGTGTTGGGCGACACGTCGCGCTCCTTCTGCAGGTGCACCAGGAACAGCGTGATGAGCGCAGGCGTTTGCTTCGCGGGCATGCGTTCAAGTTACCGACCGAGCGCGTAGTTTTCTCCATGCTTCTCGGCGTCGCGGGCATGGTGGGGTGCGGAAAGACCACGCTGGCGCGTTCGCTGTCCGCGCACTTCGGCCTGCAGCTCGCGCTCGAAAGTGTGGACGACGCCAATCCGTGGCTGGACAAGTTCTATTCCGGCTCCGCGGGGATGCTGGCGTACGGACTGCATCTGCAGCTCCACTTCCTGGTTACGCGATTCGCTGCCCTGCGCGTCATGCGGGCCGCCGGCGGCGGCTGGGTGCTCGATCGCACGTGGTATGAAGACGCCGAGGTTTTCGCGCGCGGCCTGTTCGAACAAGGGTACCTCAGCGGCGACGACTGGATGCTCTACCAGCAACTCTACACCGAGCTGCTGCACGCGCCGGCCGCGAGGCCCCCACGTCTCCTGCTGTACCTGCACGGCCCGCTCGAGACGATCCTCGAGCGCATCGCCAGGCGCGGGCGGGCCACGGAGCGTGACGCCGATCCGGCCTATTTTGCGGAGTTGCACGCGCGATACGAACGGTGGATCGAGACATTCAGGCACTGCCCCGTACTCACACTCGATGTGCGTGAGTACGACCTCGCCGCCGATCCCGCCGGGGCGGCGGGGGAAATCGCTGCGCGTGTGCGTGCGGAACTCGAAGGCGACATTCGGTAGATCGAGCCCTCGCCGGCCATCACTCGCATGAGCTCACTCAGGCAGGCCATCGCGATCGGGCTGTCGGAAGCGCGTGCGAAAGGAGCGAAGGTTCCGCGAAGAAAATCCGCTGCCTAGCCGCCGCGCGACCAGGCCGGCCGGTCGTTCCTACTGTCCGCGCCGAGCAGCCGGCGCCTTGCTCGCGTTGATCGTATCGGAGAGGATGGCGTCGGTCACCGACCCGACGAGGTCGGTGACCGCGCGATTCTCGAGGTCGAGGCGGTGTGCCACTTCTCCGTCGTAGGTGTTCGCCCAGCGCGACAGGCCGTCGGCGGCGCTGATAAGCTGTACCGACAGTCGGAGGACGTTGCCCTCGCGTTCGAGTGTCCCCTCCACGACATACCGGGTGCCGAGCTGGCGCCCGACCGACCGGACGTCGGCGCCGCGGGCGAGCGCGCTTCCCGTGAGACCCCCTGCCGCCACGCGGAACTTGCCGCTGCGTGTAAGGCCGTTGCGGACGCTCTGGGACAGCGCATCGGCGAAATTCGCCGAGCCGTTCGCTGCACTCACGTCGACAAACGGCAGTACGGCGATGGCGCGCGGATCGAGCGTTGCCGGGCCGTTTGTACCCCCGGGTCCGACCAGGAACCAGCCGGCCGTGGCGAGCGCCACAATTATGCCGGCCATCGCCGCGGCGAGCCGCGGCCGCTTGCGGAAGGGCGGGATCAGAGGCCGCTCAAGGCTCGGCGACACGATACTCGGCATGCCCCCACTCACGACGGCGGGGTCGCTCAGTTCGCGGAGCAGTTGACCAGCTTCCTGCGGCCGGCGGTCCGCGTCGGGTTCGAGGCAACTGAAAACGAGTCGTTCGAAAGGCCCCGAGACGTCGGGTCGCTGCCCCCGAATGCGCCCCGGCGATTTGGTCATCTTCGAGGCGAGCAGGGCTCGCGGCGACTCGCCACTGAACGGAGGTTGCCCGAGCAACATCTCGTAGGCGGTTACCCCAAAGGCATAGAAATCCGCCCGATGGTCGACTGAGGGATCGGCTGCCACTTGTTCCGGCGCCATGTACATGGGTGTTCCGAAGGAAACGCCGGTGTGCGTCAGCGTCGCACTCGCGGCGCGACCCGACGTGCCGAGTGCGGAGGAGATCGCTTTCGCGACGCCGAAATCCGTGACGACGGCAGACCCGCCCGACACGAGGATATTGTCGGGTTTGATGTCCCGATGAATGATCCCTCGCGCGTGAGCGTATCCGAGGGCGCGAACCACGTCTGTAAGAATGCGAACGGTGTCTGGCACGCTCATGCCGGGCGGCCCGATGAGAGCGCGGATCGATCCCCCCTCCACGTACGGCATGACGAAGAAGGGAATGCCCTCCGCATCTCCCGCGCTCAGCACCGGCACGATGTTGGGATGCTGGAGCGCGGCGACCGTCAGAATCTCCCGCTTGAATCGTTCGGCCGACATGATCTCGAGCCGGTCCGGCGCCAGCATCTTCACGGCGAGCAGCCGGTCCAGCTCCCGGTCGCGCACGACGAACACGCGCGACATGCCCCCGCCTGCGAGCTCCCGGTCGAGGATGTACGCCGGACCCATGGCGCGCATCAGGATGGAGGCCAGCATGTCGGGCCCCTCGCCAGGGCCCATCGAGGACATCATCACTTCAATGAGACAGCAGAACAGGCGGCCAGGGTTCGGAGCCGCCCGTCAGCGCGGGTCACTCGACCGCGGTCCGCGCGAAGTCGCCCGCATCCATCCACGCGCGAAGATCGGCGAGCGAGCGGTCCGCATATCGCTCCCTCTTCTTCACCTTTTCCCGCGGCACCGTCTCCAGTTCGTCGAGGAGCCCGAAGTTCGCGTTCATCGGCTGGAAGTGGCGTGGATCCGACTCGCGGAGGTGCCGGTAGAGGCCGCCAAGCATCGTCGTGGCCGGCGGGATGATGGGCGCATGCCCCCGCAAAATCCGGTCGAGGTTGATGGCGGCGACGAGTCCCGTCGCGGTGGATTCCGTGTACCCCTCCACACCGGTGAGCTGGCCGGCGAACAGCATTGCGGGATCGTCACGGAGTGAGAGGTGTGGCGTCAGACACGCGGGCGAGTTCACGTACGAGTTGCGATGGATGCTCCCGAATCGCAGGAACTCCGCGCGTGCCAGGCCGGGAATCATGCGGAATACCCGCTGTTGTTCCGGAATCCTGAGACGCGTTTGAAATCCGACCAGGTTCCACATCCGGCCGGCGCGGTCTTCACGCCGCAACTGGATAACCGCGTATGGACGGCGTCCGGTCCGCGGATCTTCGAGTCCGACCGGCTTCATGGGTCCGAATCGGAGCGATTCCCGTCCGCGGCGCGCCATTTCCTCAACGGGCATGCAAGCCTCGAAGTACGGCACCTGGTCGAACTCGTGAGCGGTGAACTGGTCGGCGGCCGCCAGGGCATCGATGAATGCCTCATATTCGTCTCGGGTCATCGCGCAGTTGAGATATGCGCCCTCCCCGCTCGCGCCCTCCATCGTCTCCTTTCCGTACCGCGAGGCGCGAAACAGGACGGAATGGTCGAGTGACTCCACCGCGATGATCGGAGCGATGGCGTCGTAGAACGCCAGCGATTCCAGACCCAGCTTGTTGCGGATCGCGGCGGCGAGGTCGTCGCTGGTGAGCGGCCCCGTGGCCACTATTCCAGGCGACGGCAGTTGGGACACCTCCCCGCGCTCAACCGTTACGCGAGGGTGCGCCACAATGCGGCCATGCACTCCAGATGAAAACGCGTCCCGGTCCACCGCGAGTGCGCTTCCCGCCTCCACCCGGGCCTCATCTGCCACGACGAGGATGATCGATCCGAGCGCGCGCAGCTCCGCCTTGAGCAGTCCGTGCGCGTTCGTCAGCTCCGTGCTCTTGAACGTGTTGGAGCACACGAGTTCGGCGAGCCGGTCCGTCTGGTGCGCGGCGGTACGGCGCCCCGGGCGCATTTCGTGCAGCACCACGCGGTGTCCACGCTCGGCGAGCTGCCAGGCCGCCTCCGAGCCCGCGAGGCCCCCGCCTACGATGTGGATGAGGTCCGTCGCTCCGCCCATGTCCAAGCTTATCGCGATTCGGCGTGGCACGCAGTGCCGGGCCTCGAAGAGGAGCGGGACGGCTAATCCGGCCCGGGGGCTGTTACCGTTTGGAAACGGTACCAGTCCGGAGCACAGCAAGTGCCGCGCCGGAAGCTCCTGCCAGCTATGTTCAAAAGGTCAGGGTAACGTCTCGGGCCGGCGGCGGATACTGGATACCGACGCACCGGGCTCGCGCGCGGTGCGCTGACACGGTTCACTCGGGCGGTGCGGCCCGGGACGGGGGAAGTTTGTCTGTCGATCGGCCCTCCAGCGCGACCGGTGATGTCGCGCTACTCGTTTTTCGTCTGGGTGAGCAGCGTTTCGCTCTACCCTGCGATCGCGTCTCCGAGATCGTGCCAGCCGCCACGATTCAGGCGCTGCCGGACGCCCCGGGGCTGGTGGAGGGCGTGCTGAACCTGCGGGGAACTATCGTCGCGGTCCTCGATGTCCGGCAGCGATTCGGACTCGCGCCGTGTCCGCTGCATCATGACCAGCACTTCATCATCGCCACGATTGGCCCAGGCCGGGTCGGCCTCCGGGTGGATCGCGCGGAGGACGTCGTCATTGTCAATGAGGCGGCCATTCGCCCCGATTGCAGTGCGCCAGGCGTGCGTCACGTTGTCGGGGTCGCGGTGGTTGATGATGGGCTGCTGGTCATTCAGGATCTGGATCGGTTTCTGGCGCTGGATGAAGCGCGCGAGCTGGATGCCGCACTCGGCGCCGCGGCGCTGACACCCTGACGATGGTTGCGGCCGGCCCGACCCGTACCGTCCCCGACGCGCTCCTTGCGGCCGCCGCCGACCTCGTGCGGGCGCGCACGGGGCTGGTGTTCTCCCCCACGAGCGAGGCCCGGTTTGCTGCGGCGGTACGAAACGCGCTCAAGCTTGAATCGGACCCGGATGCCTACCTCGCGCGGCTCAAGAGCGACCCCCGACGGGTTGATGCGCTCGGCGCGGCCACGACGATCGCGGAGAGTTACTTCTTCCGGGATTCGGCGCAGTTCACGTGGCTGCGCCGCGAGGCGCTTCCGAACCTATGCGCCTCCGGGGACCGCCTTCGGGTGTGGTCGGCCGGTTGCGCGGGTGGCGAAGAGCCCTACTCAATCGCGATCCTGCTGCGTGAAATGGGGCACCGGGGACCCGTCACCATCATCGGTTCCGATCTCGCACCCGACGTTCTGGTGCGTGCGCGCCGGGCGGTCTATTCGCGCTGGGCGCTCCGGTCGGTCGCCCCCGAGATCATCAGGCGCTGGTTCCGGCAGAATCTGGGCGAGTTCACGCTGGATGCGGACGTAAAAAACGCCGTGCAATTCGTCGAGCACAATCTCGCGGCCGATCCATTTCCCCCGGCAGCCTGTGGATTCGAGGTGGCGGACCTGATCGTCTGCCGAAACGTCCTGATCTATTTCGACCGCGCCACCGTGGCGCGCGTTGCCGAACGCATGCTGGAGGCCCTCCAGCCCAATGGCTGGTTGCTGCTCGGCGCTTCTGATCCGCCAATTGCCGAGCTGACGCGTTGCGACGTCGTCGTAACCCATGCCGGCCTGGCCTATCGCCGGTCAGGATCGCACGGCGGCCGCGACTCACGCGTGATGGACCTGCGCGCAGCGATGACGCCGCCCGGAGCAACAGAGGTGGTCGCCGAATGGGCATGGGAGCGCTATGCGCCCGCCACCGACGAGGTTGCCGTACCGATGGCCGACGCCGCGATGGTGCCGGCCGGCGAGCCGGCTCTCGCCCAGCTTTTGACCGAACGCTACCGTGCCCGCGACTATCGCGGCGCAGTGGCCGTGGCCGAACGGATGCTGCGCGTGCAAGCGGCCGCGGATGTCGCCTGGATCGTGCTCGTTCGGTCCCTCGCGAACCTCGGCGATCTCGAACAGGCTGGGCGCGCGAATGCGCTCGCGGTGGAGCGCTGCCCGCTATCGGCCGAACTGACGTACCTCACCGGATTGCTGCTGTCACTCGCGGGGCGCCATGCCGAGGCGGCCGGCGCGCTGCGGCGCGCGCTCTATCTCGACCATACGCTGGCAGTGGCGCATGTGGCGCTCGGCTCCGCGCTCTCCCGCTCGGGCGATCGAAGCGTGGCGCTTCGCGCGTTCGCAAATGCGGAACAGCTCCTGAGCGCGGTGGCGCCCGGACTCGAGGTGCCAGCAGGCGACGGCGAGACCGCGGGAGCGATGCTCACCCGCCTCCGCACGCAGCGCAGGCTTGTGTCGGAGGGCGAGCATGCAGGGTAGCACGCCGGACAGGGCCCTCTTGGAGTTGCGCGCGCGCCGGCTCGCTGCACCGCTCCGCGGCACCGCAGGCGCGACCGACCGCGTCTTCCTCGAGTTCACGCTCCACAGCGAGCGCTGCGCGCTCGAGGCGCAGCTGGTCTGCGGAACGTTCAGGTTCACGGATTTCACGCCCCTTCCCGGCGCTGGCGCGGAAGTGGTGGGCGTAACACTGTGGCGGGGTGCTGTTCTCCGCATTCTCGACCTCGCCAGCGTTCTGGGGGGGTCGCGCGCCGGCCTCGACGATCGGGCCATGGTCATCGCCGTCGGGGAGATTGCGCCGCGATTCGGCCTGCTGGTCAGTTCCCTCGCGTCGGTGGCACCGATCGTGCTCGGCGAGGACCTTGCGCGGATCGCGTCACGTGAGAGGCGTTTCGTTCGACACGTCACGGCGGATGCCGTGCAAGTTCTGGATGGTCGTGCGTTGCTCAGCACCTTCGGCTAGGAGCTCTTCATGCAGTGGACACTTGGACGACGTATCGCGCTCAGTTTCGGACTGAGCCTTGTGCTAGTGGCTGTGGTCGCCGCCGTGAGCCACTACGAACTCCGGCGTTCCGAAGCCACAAGCGAGGAGCTCGTGGCGAGAATCCGGGCAACGACGATTAAGGCCTATGGGGCGCAAACGGAACGGCGCACAGCCGGCCTTGCGCACTTCGAGTACCTCCTTGGCGGTCCGGCGAGTTGGCTACGCCGGCGAGACTCCACGCTGGCGCTGTCGCATGGGATCGCGCGTCGGCTGGCGTCTGAAGCCACCAACCCCGCAATGCGCAAAGCATGGCAGGACGCGGACGGGGCGCTCACGCGGTGGAGTCTCAGCGCACGGGCGGAGGACAGCCTGCACGCTTCGGGCAAGGAGGACGCCCTTCGCGCCCTGGGGCCGAGCGTATCTGCGGCGCGTCTCGAGTCGCGCGCCATGATGGACAAGGCCACCGCAATGTCGGAAGCCGAGACGGACAGTGCGCTCGTGGACGGGCGCCGTTCACTGGATGCGGCCACCACCCGGGTCCTGCTCGTGGGATTGCTCGCGCTCCTCGTCGGGGGGCTCGCCGCGGCCGGTCTTTACCGGGCCGTGCGGCGTCCGCTGGAGCAAACCAGTGCGGCGCTGGCCGCCGCCGGTGCCGAAATCAGGGCAGCCACGGCAGAGCAGGCGACGGGAGCGTCCGAGACGGCGGCCGCACTCGCGCAAACGCTTGCGACCGCGGAGGAGGTCGCACGCACGGCGGAGCAGGCGGCGCAACGCGTACGGGGAGTCGCAGAGTCGGCCGAACGGACGGCTGCCGTGGGAGTCACGGGCCGCCAGGCGGTAGAAGAATCAGTCAAGCGAATGGGTGCTGTGCGGCAGCACGTGGATTCAATTGCCGAGAGCATCCTGGGGCTCGCCGAACAGTCGCAGGCGGTGGCGGACATCATTTCGACCGTAGACGCGATTGCAGAGCAGACGAACCTGTTGTCGCTCAACGCCGCCGTGGAAGCCGCACGCGCGGGCGAGCAGGGGCGAGGATTCGCCGTCGTGGCCGCGGAGATCAAGTCACTCGCCGAGCAGTCGAAAAAGGCTACCATCCAGGTGCGGCAGATCATCAACGACATTCAGCGCTCTACCAACAATGCGGTGATGACCACCGAGCAAGGCTCGAAGGAGGTAGCTGCCGCCGTGGACCAGATTGGAGTGAGCGGCCGGGTCATCGGGGATCTCGTAGAGGCTGTCAACCAGAACGCCGTCGCCGGCAAGCAAGTGATGGCCTCGGCCGGGCAGCAGGCAACAGGCATGGCGCAGATTCGCGACGCAATGGTCAGCGTGCGGGTGGCTGTGGAGCAAGCCGCTGCCGCGACGCGTGAAACCGAACGCACAGCGACCGATCTCAACGTGCTCGGGGCGCGACTGCTGGCGACGATTCGCGGCGAGCCGAACGGGAATGGGCAGAAGCGGTAAAGCGTATGCTGACTGACGACGCGCTTGCGACCCTGCTCCGCTCGACATTCGCGGTCGAGCTCGCGGAGCAGGCGCATGCGCTCAGCGCGGAGGCCCTCGCGCTGGATCACACGCCGGCCGATGTCGACCGTGTGCGATCGTTGTTTCGTACGGCGCATACGCTGAAGGGGGCCGCCGGGGCCGCCGGAATCCTCCCGGTCTCCCGTGTTTGCCACGCCCTGGAGGACCGGCTCGCGCTGGCACGCGACGGCACGCGCCCGCTTGGCCCGGGCGACGTTGCATTGTTGCTCGAAGTCGCAGACGCTCTGGGGGCGACGAGCGAACTGCTCCGCGCAGGCATGAAGGTCGACGAGGCAAGTCTGGAGACGTTGGAGGAGCGTGCCAAGGCTTCCGCCCGCCGGCGCGCAACTCCGTCGCTGGACACGGCAGGCGCGGTGCCGGCTCCGCCCCCCCCGGTTGCCACCGCGGCGCCCCCGCCCCCCAACACCGTGCGCGTCGCCGCGGACAAACTGGATGCGCTGCTGGCCGCCAGCGGAGCACTTCTCGCATTGCGGACTTCGCTCGAGCTGCGGCGCGACGAACTGGAGGGCCTTTACGAGGAGGCGTGGCGGTGGATGCGTATCTGGCCGCGCGCGGCCCGGGCTTTGCGCGCGGAGCTCGCCCGCCGCGGGGCCCGCGGCGGTCTGGGGCGGTCGCTACAGGCGCTCGATGAGCATTTCCGCACGTCCACGCGCACGATCGCGCGACTGTCGGAGCAACTGGCGCGTGATACGCACGCCATGACGCAGGCCGTCAGCGAGACCAGTTATCGGGTTCAGCAGCTTCGCATGCGGCCGTTCCGCGAGGCATGCGCCCGGCTGCCGCGGGCCGTGCATGACGCAGCGATTGCGACGGGCCGCGAAGTGCGCCTGGTGGTGGAGGATGGCGGCGTGGAGCTCGATCGAACGATCGTCGATGGCCTGGCCGACGCGCTATTGCCGCTCGTGCGGAATGCCGTGGACCACGGTATCGAGGGGCCGGACATTCGGGAGCGCCTGGGCAAGCCGCGCGTGGGCACGATCACCGTGCGGGCCGGGCTCGAGGGCGATCGCGTGCAGATTACGGTAGCCGACGACGGCAGTGGAGTGAACGAGACGGCGGTGCGCGAGGCCCTGGCGCGCCGTGGATTGGCAGTCCCCGAAACGCCCGAGGCCATCGCCGATGCAATTCTCCGCCTCACGGTCTCAACACGCACCGAAGTCTCGGAGATCTCGGGACGGGGCGTGGGAGTCGATATCGTGGTGTCCGCCATGCGACGCATTCACGGCACGATTCGCGTGGCCTGGGAAGTAGGTCGGGGCACGACGTTCACGCTGCAGTGCCCACCCTCGCTTGCCACGCTCAACGTAGTAGTGGTCGCGGTGGGCGACCACCTGCTTGCACTCCCCACGGGAAGCGTTGCGCGCGTGGCTCGTCTCACCGATGCCGACATTCGCATGGTAGGAGGACGGCCGACGCTCACTTCCCCAGAAGGAGCGATTCCGCTGGCTTCGCTCGCGGTGCTGCTGGGACCTCCCCTGGCCGCCAAACGCGAATCGGGACCGCGACATGTCGTCGTGCTCGGGCCAGTTCGCCGGCGTCTGGCCGTCTCGGTGGATGCCGTGCTGGGCGCGCACGAGGCGGTGATGCGGCCCGTGGAGCGTGGCGGCGAGACACTGCCGCTTGTGGCGGGAGTGATGCTGCTCGGGAACGGCAGGCTTGCGGTTGTCCTCACGTCGAGCGCCATCGTCGAGGCTGGCCTGGCTCCCGGGGTCGCCACGGGCATCGAGGCAGTGCCGCAACGGCCCCAGGCAGCGCGAGCGCGCGTGCTGGTAGTGGACGACTCGATTACGACGCGCACACTCGAGGCCAGTGTGCTTGAAGCGGCCGGCTACGACGTGATCACTGCCGTGGACGGCGCGGACGGATGGCGCCGGTTGCAGGTAGAGCGAGTGGATCTCGTCGTCTCCGACGTCGAGATGCCGAAGATGGACGGGTTCGATCTCTGTCGTGCAATCCGGGGCGCGCCAAGACTCGGACGGCTCCCTATCGTGCTGGTCACGGCACTCGAATCGGCGGAGCATCGCGCCAACGGGCTGGAAGTCGGCGCTGACGCATACATCGGCAAGTCCACGTTCGAGCAGGATGCCCTGCTGAATGTCGTGCGCCAGCTCCTTGGCGAAGGTCCGCACGAATGATTCGCGTTCTGGTGGTGGATGACTCACCGACCGTGCGCGCCATGATCGCCGCGGTGCTGCAATCAGATCCCGCGATCACGATCGTGGGACAGGCAGGCGACGGCGCTCAGGCGCTCGCGATGGTTGAGCAGTTGCGGCCCGATCTCGTAACGCTCGACCTCCAGATGCCAGTAATGGATGGGCTCGCCACAACGCGAGCCATCATGGCTGCGCATCCGACCCCGATCATCCTCATGACGGGCAGCTCGGTCAAGGAGGACGTGGCGCTGAGCTTCGAGGCTTTGCGGTCCGGCGCGCTCGCGATTACCGACAAGCCGTCGCCCGGCAGCGAGTCGCTGGCAGCGCAGTGGGGCCGCCTTGTGGACATGGTGAAGGCGCTGGCGGATGTGCGCGTGGTGCGGCACCGCACGGCCAACGGGGTGAGCCCGGCACGAGGCCGCCCGACAGTCGCGCGGCCCAGCATACGTGCCCGTATAATCGGCGTCGGCGCGTCGGCCGGCGGACCGAAGGCCGTGCGGGATCTGCTGGTATCATTGCCGTCGAGCCTGTCGATACCGGTACTGGTGGTGCAGCACATTGCACCTGGATTTACCAGTGGATTCGCGGAGTGGCTCGAGCGCGAGATGGGATCGTCGCGCAAGATCGTCGTTGCCCAGCAGGGCATTGTCCCACGCGACCATTGCGTCTATCTGGCCCCCGATCGCGAGCATCTCGGCCTCACGGCCGGGGGCTCCATTCAGCTGAGCGATGCGCCACTGGTGGGCGGGTTTCGTCCGTCGGCGACGTTTCTCTTCGCATCGCTCGCGCAGGTGCTGGGCTCCGCGGCAATCGGCGTAATCCTCACCGGGATGGGATCGGACGGCGTCGATGGACTGCGCGCACTGCACGCCGCCGGCGGCACCGTGATCGCCCAGGACGAGGACTCGTCGCTGGTGTACGGCATGCCGGGCGCAGCGGAGGCAGCGGGGATCGTCCAGGCATCCCTGCATCCTGCCGATATGGGCCCGTACATCGCCTCAATTCTCGAGGAAGCGAGGGTGACCCTTTAACACCCCCGCTGGCGCCGCCTCCTGGCGCCACCACATTGCTCACACGGCTACGGCATCTGCTTCGACCGGCTCAGCCACGCTCCACTCGTTCGCGCACTTGAGGCATTTGCGGTAGCTGCCGCGCGTCTTGCTCGTCTTTGCCTCCGCGCCCGTGAATCCGCACTCGGGACACGTTTCAAGCACCGGGCGGTCCCAACAGACAAAGTCGCAGGCGGGATAGTTCTCACAGCCGTAGAACGCCTTCCCGCGCTTCTTTGACCGTCGCGCAGCAATGTCGCCGCCATCTTTCGGACACTTCACGCCCGTGGGCATCGATCGGGTTCCCCGACATTTCGGGAACGTCCGACATCCGAGGAACTCGCCCGATCGTCCATGCCTCACGACCATCAACTCACCACACACCGGGCACGGATACTGTGTGAGCACAGGTGCCTGGCGTTCGCCCTTCAGCGGGCGGGTGTACTTGCAATTCTTGGGATGATTCTCGCACGCGATGAACGGCCCGAAGAAGCCGCCCTTGGCAAGGAGTTTGCCACCGCACACGGGACACTTCTCGTTGCCAAGCGCCGTGAGGTCGTGCGCCGCGTGGATGAGCGCCTCATAATCCACCGCGCCAAGTGACTTGTCGAACGGACCATAGAAGTTCTTGAGGACGCGCTGCCACGGAAGATTACCCTCCTCGACCTTGTCGAGTTCGCGCTCCATCGAGGCGGTGAAGCCGACGTCGAACTCGGTCGGGAACTGCTTGACCATCACCTTCTCCACGCTGTCGCCAAGGGGGGTCGGGAAGAAACGGCGCTGTTCGAGCTCCGCATAGTGACGCTCGGTGAGCGTCGAGATGATTGAGGCATACGTGGATGGGCGCCCGATGCCCAGGCGCTCGAGTTCCTTCACGAGGCTTGCCTCGGAGAAGCGCGGCGGTGGCTCGGTAAAATGCTGCGTGGGCGTGATGCTCCGTACGGGAACGCGCTCGCCTGGCTCGATGGCCGGCAGCGCCTGCTCGTCTTCGAGCGCCTTCCCCTCCCCTTCCTCGCGCGCCTCCTTATACAGCGACAGAAAGCCCATGAACTTGATCACCGATCCGGTGGCGCGGAACAGGTATCGGTGTTTGCGGGCCGTGAAGTCGAAATCCACCGTAGTCGTATCGAACACCGCTGGCGCCATCTGGCTGGCCATGAAGCGCTGCCACACGAGCTGGTACAGCCTGTATTGCTCGGGCGACAGGAACTTCTGGACGGATTCCGGGCTCCGCGCGGGATCTGTGGGCCGGATGCCCTCGTGCGCATCCTGCGCACTCGCATCGGCAGCGACCCCGTACAACATGGGCGTTGGGGCCAGGAACTCCGCGGGATAGTTCTGCCGGAGGTAATCTCGCGCCTGGGCCGCCGCACTTTCCGCGATACGCGTTGAGTCGGTGCGCATGTAGGTGATGAGCCCCACGCCACCTTCGGCCTTGCCCAGCTCGATACCCTCATACAGGTTCTGCGCGAGGCGCATGGTCCGCTTCGAGCCGAACCCGAGCTTCTTGGCTGCCTCCTGCTGCAGCGTGCTGGTCTTGAATGGCTCAGCGGGATTCTTGCGCCGCTCGCGGCGCTTGAGGTCGGTGACGTCGAACGTGGTGCGCCCGGCGACGTCGTCGATGATCGCCTGCGCGGCCTTCTCGTCGGGAATGAGGGGCTTGTTGCCGTCCACATGATGGAGCTTCGCCGTGAATTGCTGCTCGTCGTGTTCGAGCAATGCGGCGATCGTCCAATACTCGGTAGGCTTGAACGCACGGATGTCGCGCTCACGTTCGACCAGGAGCCTGAGCGCAACAGTCTGCACACGACCCGCAGACAGGCCCTTCTTGACCGTTTTCCAGAGCACAGGGCTTGCCTTGTAGCCCACGAGGCGATCGAGCACACGGCGCGCCTGCTGCGCGTCCACTTTCCGCTGGTCGATGTCGCCCGCTTTGGAGATCGCGCGGCTGACCGCTTCGCGGGTGATTTCATGGAAAAGTACGCGCTTGATGGGCGGGGCATTCTTCCCCTTGATCTGGCTTTGCACATGCCAGGCAATCGCCTCGCCTTCGCGGTCGGGGTCTGTCGCGATGAAAACGGCGCGCGCGCCCTTGGCTGCCGCCTTGAGGTCCGCAACCGTCTTCTCCTTCCCGGGAATCGTGACATACTCCGGTTCGAACCCGTTCTCGAGGTCGATGCCGAGCGTCTTCGCGGGCAGGTCACGAATGTGGCCGACGGTCGCCTTGACGCTAAAGCCGGAGCCAAGGTACTTGCCTATGGTCTTTGCCTTGGCCGGCGATTCAACTACGACGAGCGACTTGCCGGAGGCCTCGACGGCACCATCGGTCGAAACATCTGCGCCAACGGGCGTTCGAAGCCGACGCTTGGAGGCTGCCCGCACCGCAAGTTTGCCGACCTTCTTCGTGGTTGGGCTCTTCCTGATGGCCATTTTTCTCGCTTAACCGTCGCCGATCGGCCCTTGAACGGGCATGCCGGCTGGCGACCAAGCACTCTCCTCTCTATAGATGTAGCTGCCTCAAGCGGCGTATCCTAGTTACGCCGTCAAGCCCTCGCAAGCGCAACTATACTAGAAACAACTTCTGCGAACGACATCAAATCAGTGCTAATCGTATGATCTGCTTGCAGATACATGGGCTCTCTTTCGACCAGCAGCCGACGTAGCTCAGCCAACGGGTTGGGCCTGTTGAGCAGGGGCCTCCGCCAGGCGCCCCCGCCGATCCGGGAAAGAGCGATCTCCGGCTTGACCTGCAAATACACGAGCGTCGCTGGCGGTCGGAGCAGCTTCAAGCAATCCGAATTGGCAATCCATCCGCCCCCCGGAGAGAGTACCATATTGCCGGTCGTGGACAGCTCGCGAGTGAGCGCCACTTCGAGCGATCGAAAATGCGGCTCCCCCTTCGCGGCGAAGATCTCGGCGACGGTCTGGTGCTCGCGACGTTCGATCTCGGTGTCGAAGTCGAGAAATCTGCGTCCGAGTTGCTCGGCTGCCGCGAGTCCCGATCTCGTCTTTCCCGAGCCCGGCAGTCCTACCAGGACGAGATGCGGACGGCTTTCGCCGGTCGCATGGGCGATATCAGCTGCCGAAACGGGATTGGATGTGCGAAATGTAGGCATCGTGGTTGCGGCGGAGCTCGACGAGCGAGTCGCCGCCAAACTTCTCGGTGAAGGCGTGCGCAATCACGAGTGCGGCCATCGCCTCGGCGATCACGCCCATGGCCGGCACTGCCGTAACGTCGCTGCGCTCCGCGGACGCCTCAGCGCCGGCGCCGGTGCTCGTGTCAATGGTCCCCAATGGCTTCATGAGCGTACTGATAGGCTTCATCGCCAGGCGCAGCACGAGCGGCTCGCCAGTTGTCATCCCGCCCTCCAGGCCGCCGGCGCGATTCGTCCGGCGGCGCACGTTCCCACTGCGCCCACGGTTGTTCTCCGGCGCCATTTCGATCTCGTCGTGCACTTCCGACCCGGTCCGCCGCGCGGCCTCAAAGCCCAGGCCAACCTCGGCACCCTTGACCGCGGGAATGGAGAGCATCGCCGCTGCAAGGCGCCCGTCGAGCCTCCGGTCCCAGCTCACGTGGCTCCCCAGGCCGACCGGAAGATTCTCCACTACCAACTCGCAGACGCCCCCGAGTGTATTGCCTTCTGCTTTCGCCGCGTCGATGCGCGAGATCATCTTCCGCTCGGCGCCGGGATCGAGCGTGCGCAGCGGTGAAGCATCCGCCACCTCGTTGATGTTCACCGGCATGGGGTCGGGTCGAACGGCGTCGACGCCGCCCAGCTGAACCACGTGCGACCCGATGGTGATGTCGAATGCGGCGAGCAGCTGCCGACAGACAGCGCCCGCCGCGACGCGTGCGGTGGTCTCACGCGCAGACGCGCGTTCGAGAATGTCGCGAGCGTCCTCACGATCGTATTTGAGCACCCCGGTGAGATCGGCATGCCCGGGGCGAACGCGCGTAACCTTGCGCTTGCGGCCTTCTGCGGAGTCATCGGCCCGAGGTTCCGGGTCCATGATCTCCGCCCAGTTCTTCCAATCGCGGTTGGGAATCAGCATCGCAATGGGTGACCCGAGCGTCTCGCCGGCCCGCACACCGGACAGAAACCATGCATGGTCTTGTTCGATCTGCATGCGGCGGCCGCGCCCGTAGCCCTGCTGGCGACGGGCGAGTTCCGCGTTGACGTGGGCGGCAAGGAGCGGAAGTCCCGCGGGAATCCCCTCGAGAATGGACACGAGGGCCTGCCCGTGAGACTCTCCAGCCGTGGTGAACCGAATCATTGTCGAGTGCCGTAGCCTCGCGATCAGAGGTGCGTGACAGTGAACTCCGAAGCGGGCACGGGCCCGGCGTCTCCGCCGGGCCCGTGCAAGACATTCACAAGCGGGTACTGCTCATGGCTTGCCCGCCGGCGGGCGAACGACCTCGCCCTCGTCGACGATGTGTGGCGTGATGAGGATCAGGAGGTCCTGCTTTTGCTCCTTGGTTTCGGTCTGGGAGAAGAGCCGGCCGATTCCCGGCAGATCCATCAGGAACGGGATGCCCGACTTGGTCTTGGTGACCTGCGTCTGAGTGAGCCCGCCGATGACCGCTGTTTCACCGTCGCCCACGAGCACTTCGTTCTTGCTGTTGCGCTTGTTCGTAGAGGGCCCGGCTGTCGTTACGGTGATGAGGGTCTGCTGTTCCGCAAAGACCTCGAGCTGAATCTGGCGGTTGGCGGTCACGTGCGGCGTCACCCTCAGCGTGATGCCGATGTCCTGACGCTGAATCTGTGGCGCTATCGACTGGATCTGGCCAGGGATGATGGGCGGCGTGAGCAGGAACGCGAGTGTCGAACCTGCGAAGAGCTCCGCTTGCTTGTTGTCAGCCGTCGTCACGCTCGGCTCGGCCTGCACATCGGTGAGACTCACCGAGCTCAGGGCGTCGATGAACGAGGTGAGGTTGAAGCCGCCGAGCGTCATGTTGTAGAGGAGCGAGAGCGCTGAGGAGCCCTTGAAGGGGCGCCCTGCATTGGCAACGCCCGAGATCGCGTCACCGGCGAGGTTCACCCGGAAGTCGCCCTGCACCGGCGTTGTTCCGCCGGGGAGGAAGCGCGTGAGCAGCCCATTCTGGAAGTTGTCGGGGCTGCCGAGGTCGTAGGCAATGCCGAGCTGCTCGATGCCGGTGCGATCGACCGCAATGATTTTCGCCTTGATAGTGACCTGCGGCGTGCGCACATCGAGGTCGTGAACGTAGCTCACGATGTCCGCCAGACGCGCGGCGGTCTCGGTGACAATGACCGTATTCGTTTTCTCGTCAAAGGCAACCGAACCGCGGGAAGCGCATATCGCAGCCGACTGCACTGCAACCGAGCCCGGAGCACTGGCCGTCGCGGCGGCGCAACCGGCGCCGAGCAGGGCCTTCACCGTTTGCGACATCGTCTCCGCTTTCGCGTAGTTGACGGGAATGACCTGTGTCTTCAGTGGCTCGACCTTCTGGCGATCGGCGAGGTTGGTGTAGCTGTCGACCGTGATGATGCCTGTGGAGTCCTCGACCGCGGTGAGGCCCATCGTCTGCAGGACGGACTTCATCGCCACGTCCCACGGCTGGTCTTCGATCGTGGCGTTGACGAAACCGTCCACGGTGCGACCGACGACGATCGTACGGTGTGAGAACTGCGCGAATGTGGTGATCACGTCGCGAATGTGGACGTCATTGAACGTGATGGTGATGCGCGGCTCAACGGACGGTGGCGGCGCGACGTGCTTCGGCGCCGCGACGCTCCTGGCGGGTGTCACGCGCTCGTGCTCCATCGACATTGCGGGCGCATTGGTTACGGCGACGCTGGAGATGGTCGCCCTCGCCCCACTGCCGGCTCGCCACGGTGCGAACGCGTCGGAGCCGTTCACGGAGATCCTCACATCGTGCTCGCCCCGCACCACCGCGTATTCGTGCGGCGAGTCGAGCTCGAGCACGACGCGAACGATGTCCGACCTGTATTGCGCGAAACGGATGTTGATGATGCCGGCACGCGACACCTTGTCATAGAGGGCCGCCGACATGCCGAGCGTGGCTCCCTTGAAGTCCACAACGACCTTCCGGCCGGACTCCAGCACGAAATCCATGACGTCGACAGCGCCATCCACACCGACGACAACATCGGCGCGTCCGGTGGCCGGCACCACGCTCAGCGCGGTGACCGCCCCTGTGGGCGCATTCTCGCGCGGCACGGAAGGCCCTTGTGGGGCCGCCGTGAGCGGAACCAGCACAGTGGCCAGGAACGCAGCCAAACCATGGACTCGCCTCATTGCGGTCTCCTTCCCGGCGCAGCGCCGGCTTTCCGCGGAGTCATATCGAGCAGGAGCGTCTCCTGCCGACTGAATCCGAACTCGTCTAGGCTGAACGTGATGTCTTTCTGGCCAACTTTCACAACCCTCATGCGGCCAAGCGTATTTCCGGCCTTGACCCGATACGTCTCGCTCGACGACCCATCCACGAGCACCGCCAGGGACCGTCCCGGTTGCGCCTCGTCATAGAGCACGCCAATCAGTGCCAAGTCCGCCAGCAGCGGCTTCAGTTCGCCGCTGGCCATCAGCGAGATGAAGGGATCGCGCCGCCCATTCTCGGCGTATGAGAACTCTTCGCGGTACACGATCATCGCGCCCTTGGCACCGCTCTGATGGGCGCTTCCGCGTCGCGACGCAGAGTCTGCCGCCGCGGCCCTCTGCTGCGCCGCCTGCTGTTCTTTCGCTGCCCTCATTGCAGCCGCTTCCTGGGGCGTGCTGGGAACGTTCTGCACTCCGGCCTGCGCCGCCGCGGCTGGGAGTTGCCCCTGCCTGGGGTCAGTACCGGCCTGCTGCGCGGATTCGATTTGCGCGCTCGTTGCACCGGCGGCCTTCCTGGCAGCCTCGATCGGCCTCTTGATGTTCGGGGGCGCGATCTGGGCTGCGGCCGCTGACGCGAATGCAAAAAGTGCCCCGCCAAGCAGGCTCGTCGTGAGGCGGCGGGTCATGGCGTTCCTCCCGCCGGCTTCTCGGCCTCTTTCTTTGGCTTCGGCTTGGGCGGCGACGTCCGCACGACATACGTCTGAATCTCGAACGCGCTCGCGAGCATCTGCTTGCCCGGCGCCGGCTTGCCAGGGGTCTGCGGAATGGTCAGCGTAAGGTTCATCGGCGAAACAATTCTGCTGAGCGAACCGATCCGTGCGAGGGCGTCGGCAATTTCGTGGTACGGGCCATTGATCTTCATCTTGTACCGGTAGGTGTCGAACATGTCGCCCTCGATGACCGGCTCGGGCTCGACGCCGCCAACGTCGATATTGGCGTGACGCGCTGCGGTCGAGACCTGCTCGATGAGCGCTGGTACCTCGTTGCGGGCGGGAACCAGGTTGCGCATCAGGTTGAGGTTCTCCCGCAGCGCTGCCGTTTCCGCCCGGATATCCTGCCCCGTTCCCTTGGCGACCTGCGCCCGCGCTCTCTGATTGGCCTGGTCGAGTGAATCAACGTGAGCTGCCTGCTCGTTCACCTTGAGCGACTGGGGATCGAAGACGAAATACCAATATGCCCCGACCAGCGCGAACGCGACGATCGCGAGCGCTACGAGGATCTGATCCCGCTGTTTCTCCGGTCCGATAGCCACTGTTACCTCACCGCGATTCTGAGCGGGACGCGGCGCATGACCGCCGTGTCCGCTTTCTGAAGCTTCATGTCGAGCGTAAACTCGGTCGCTTCCTTTGCTCCGTCCTTGCTCGCTACTTGCACGAGATCGCTCTTGGTCAGCTGCACGTCTTCAATCCACGGCGATGCCTCGAGCTGTCTCATGAAGCGGGTTAGCGCCTGAATGTCCACTGTGAGGCCGACCACGCGGAACGTGATGACACCGGCGGCAACGGCGCCGGAATCTGACGTTGCGGCCAGCTTGGTCTTCGTTTTCTTGTCCTGCGGCGAGAGGCCGGCCTCGACCTCGGGGGAGAGATTCGTCACCGCGCTCGTCTGCGCCATCGACTTGAGCCAGGTGTAGGGAGGCAGCGCGCGACTCACCTCGTCGAGAATGTGTGCCCAAACGTAGCGCGAGCCGTCGATGGCCTTGATAACGTTGATCTGGCGGACAACCGAGTCCTTCTCGGCCTCCGCCGCCCTGCGATCGGCGATGACGACCGAATACTGGGAGGCGACCTGTTCGGCCGCCCGCTGGCGTTCGGCAAGGTTGGCCACGCGCCGATTCTGATATAGCCAGAGCCCGGCCAACGCGACCACTGCGATGGCCACGCTCACGATCGAGCCGATCAGGTACGGATCGTTGACTTTGGCGCCAACACGGCTGAAGAAGGCGCCGAAATCGACGTTGGTCGATCGGCTCCGCTTCGCCTTGCGCGCGCCGGGCAGGAGGTTGATTTCAATCATTTTCGCGGATGACCGTTTCTCGTTGGCGTGAAGGCACGGTCAAGCAGTCTGGCGAAGCGCCAGCCCGATGGGCAGCATCAGGAGCGGAGCCACCTCGTCAGTGACGAGCGAATCCAGAGCACCGTCACGCACGCGTAGATTTGCCAATGGGTTAGCCTGTTCCACCTGCAGCCTGAGGCGGGTGCCGAGCATCGCCGCGAGGCCCGGAATGCGCGATCCACCACCGCACAGATAGACAGCTCGCAGTTGCCCCGCTGAACGCGACGATGACGCCAGAAACGCCGCGGCGCGCTCGACCCCCACCGCAATCTCTTCGCCGCGTCCCTCGATGACTGCGTCGAGATGCGGCGAGCGGTCGTAGCCTTGGACGAGGGTGGCCGCTTCGTCGGGACTCAACCCGCGCTCGCGCTGCAGGTCTTCGCGAAAGCGCCGCGTCCCGACCGTGATGTCGCGAGTAAGGATCGGCACGCCGCCGTCGAGGATGTTGATGTTCGTGACTTCATGTCCGATGTTCACCAGCGCGACGACCCCGGTCATCGCATCCGGGTAGTTCATCTCGAATGCGTTGTGCAGCGCGAAGGCGTCCACGTCCACCACGCCGGGCGCGAGGCCCGCCTCCGTGAGCACGCGGAGCTTGTTCTCTATGAGTTCGCGCTTGGCGGCAACCAGCAGCACGTTCATTTCGGGCCCAGTGCCTTCAGGATCGAGGATCTGGAAGTCCAGCTCGACCGATTCCATGTCGAACGGCACGTGCTGCTCCGCTTCCCAGCGCATCAGCTCGCGCGCCTGCTGTTCCTTGACACGTTCGATCTGAATTTTCTTTATGATCACGTCCCGTCCGCCGACGGCGGTTACCACGTCTTTCGTCGTGACGCCGGCGGCGGCAAGGCACCCGGTGATGGCCTCGGCTACAATTCCCGGATCCATGATCTCGCCCTCGACTATGGCATCGGCGAGCAGAGGCGTGATCGCCACCTTGGTGAGTTCGGGCTCTGGCTTTGAATGATCGATGACGGCCACTTTGATGAGGCCGGACCCGACGTCGAGACCCACCGTGCTTTTCTTGCGACCGAAGAGCGCCATGCTGTGACGGCCCCGTGAACGAGGTTGGCTGACCCGGGGCGAACATCGCCGAGGTCTGAGCCGGAAAAGATCGTGCCGCAACGACGCGCAGCGCCCGGGCAAGCCGGCGAATTCTCGGGCGGTATAGCTGTCACCATGACACGAACGGAAGGGGGCGTTGGTAACAGCCAGCCCAACTATAGAAGCGTTGCGTGAAGATTTAGGGAATCGGCGCCCACCACCAGCCGGGCAGGCGCCGGTACTGCAGCGCGCCGGGCGGCCCCGATGAATCACGAAGAACGCGGAGAAATGCGACCGTTCCGACGTCGGCGCGAATGGCACCGGACCACGCACGCGCAGTGATCGACACCCGAACGGTCCCGCCACCAAGTGCCTGAAGCACTACGAACGCGGTGTCGCCGCGACCTGCCAAACTGGACTGGCGCGCGATGCCCCGGGTGGCGAGAAGGAGACTGCTGTCAGCGCGTGAGTCCAGGAGATCGGCAAAGGCACTTTCAGCCATCGCTTGAGCCCGGGCGGTGGCGACCTGCCCGCGCGCTACGCGCACCTCCTGGACACTCCCGTCAAAGAGCAGCCCGACCAGAAGCGTCAGGACAACGAGCGCAAAGAGCGCGAGCGGAAGTGCAAACCCGGCGCGCGAGGCGTGTGAGGCGTGTGAGGGGGGGTGCGACTCTCTCGCACGCACCTCAGGGAGTTGCGGTCGCACGATTCCGCAGGGTGATGGACAATCGTTGAATCACTCGCGGCCGTCCGGGCTCGCGAAGGGGCGCGCGAAGCGTCACTGCAAGACGTCCTGGGGATTCCTCGAGGGCAAAGACGAGACCCGAATCGGCCGCGCTCGCAAGCGGTCCGACAACCGGCTGGGAGGCCTCGCACACACCGGTCCGATCGCAGCGCCTATACGAGAGCGTCCATTCGCGATTGACGCCGCGCCGCAGGACGTAACGGGCGCGACGAACGATCCTGAGGGGAGAGCCCGCCGCGGCACCCGGCACAACCCGGTCGAGGAGCAGCCATAGCGCCGGTCGCCGCGCCACGCTGTCAGCGGCAGAGAGCAATCCACTTGCGGGCAGGCAGCCTGCCCCGTCGGGGCGCGAATCCACCGACTCGACAGTGGCCGTGCGCCAGCGCCCTCCACCGAGCGTATCGAATGCCACGACCATGTCGCCTGCTTCAGGTGTTGCGCGCCACACGGAATAGGGTGCGCCACTCGCAGCCACGGCGGGTGGGAGGACCACGATCAGTCCCCCCCCGACGCACACAACCGATGTTCCCACCAGTCCGAAGAACTCGACAGCCGTGTCGCCAAGCACGCGAAGCGAATCGGCCGAGGCGGCGCGCAGTTCGGCGCCGAGAACCAGCTCGGCTTCCCGGAGCACGCGACGATCTGTGCTCGCCGCCACGGCACGCCTCAACTGGCGTTCCGCCCCACTCAGCGCCGTCGCGACTGCCGCGGACACGATGGCCGCGAGTACCAACGCAACCAGCAGCTCCGCCAACCCCACTCCGCGGCGAGCGCGCGTCACTCGAGACACGCGATTCTCGACTCAATCAGGAGTGGGGCAGTCGATCGACGGAGAGCGAGCGAGTCGGTCAGACCCCAGGCGCGGCGGTTCGCCACCGCGCGCCATACGTCCATGCCCCACGGCGTGGCCTGGGCCCCAGACGTATCTCCGGGGCACGCGCGCGTGGCGAGCATCTCGATATGGGCGCGTGCGTCGCGGGCAGCACCCGCATTTGCCGCCGCGAGGCCGCGCAGCCGGTGATCGGCGGCGAGCGCCACAGCAAGCGCCGCCATGGAAACTCCCAGAACGGCGAGGGCAACGACTACTTCGACCAGGGACAGGGCGCGGCGCGACTTGGGCATGCACCCAAGTTGTCATTCGAGTCGCACTGGTCCGTCATCGCGACACTGCGGAAATCAGCGAATCATTGCCCGATAACGACAGCGGGCCGGGCGAAACCGCCCGGCCCACCGCATCCAGTCCGTCTTCGTCGATTACTGGCAAATCGGCGTACCTTCCTGCGTTGAACCACCGCCCAGCGTGATCTGACAGGTCTTGGCCGTCGAAGGGTGCGTGGCCGATGCCGCCCAACCCGTGTTCGTCACGCCGCTGATCACGACGGTAACGCCCGCTGACGCACGGTAGTTCGTGCCCATTGCGCCGGTGCTAGCCGCATACGTGCTGTTGTTGTCCGAGAAGTACGCTTCCTGCGCGGTGATCAGGTTACGCAGGTCGGCCTTCATCGAGGCGATGTACGCCTTTTCCTTGGTGTTCGCGAACTTCGGAATGGCGATCGCGGCCAGAATGCCGATGATGACTACGACGATCAACAGCTCGATCAGGGTGAAGCCCTTCTTGTTGCGCAGCATGCGTTCTCTCCTTGAGGGGACCGTGGTGACGTTTCCTGATGACGGACGACCACTCGTCGTCCCGGCGTGATAGCACGACACTGGAGCAAACACCTTGCCACGCCGCCGTGTTCGCGGTTACCGCGTGTGGGTAAACGATTTAGGCCGGTTTTTCGTCACGGAAGGCCGAGCGGCAGATTGCCGGAGCCGTTGCAGAATGCGCGGGGGGATTCCGTCAGGCCAAGGCCCGGCAAGGAGATAGCCGCCGGGGGCCTCAGGGTTTGATGACTCTTGCTTTTCCCTTCCACTTGATCGTCCCGTCGAGCGAATCGTTCGCAACGAGCGCACTATCGGCCCGCTCGATCATGTACTCGAAGGCCCTGCGGTAGTACCCATCTGCAATCGCCACGCGAGACTCGGCGCGAGCGCGGTGCCATTGACCCAGTTCGAGATAGCAGGCTACCAGACTTACACGGGCGATCGGAAGCGAAGGCTCGAGTGCGAGCCCCTTTTGGTAGTTGGGTATGGCGGCCTGGCAGACGTGCGCCTCCCGGTACTTGTGGGCGAGGTCGATGTAGACGCCGTGGTACCCCGGCATCAGCGCGATCGCCTTGCGCCATTCACGCTCGCCTTCCGCCGGCCGCTTCTGCTCGAATAGCCAGCCGCCATAGGTATAGTGCGACTTGAAGTTGTACGGTGATTCTGCGGCGAGAGTCAGGAACACGCTGGCATTCGTTTTCCACGTGTACTGACGCTGGGCGCTTTCGGAGAGGCCGAGTACGAGGACGATCGCGAGCGCACCCCCCGCACCGAGGCGCAGGAGCCGCGGCTGCCGGCGCACGTGCCCGAGCACCCAACCGGCCCCGACTCCCGCGGCGAGAACGGCTCCGACGCTTGGTACCAGCAACGTCCGTTCCGCCAGCAGAATTCCGGTCGGGATCAGCACATTGCTCACGGGCGCGATTGCAATCGCAAGCCACGCTATCCCGAACGAGACTACTGGCGCCCGTCGCGCGCATACGGCGAAGAGAATGCATACGCAGAGCAGGAGCAGGAGCCCCGGCAGCAAAGCGGGATGCCAGCTGGTGTAGATCTGCACCTGCTGCGGCGAGTAGTCGGCCGACAGGTGCGCGGGCCACAGTAACAGGCGTCCGAACTCCGGCACCAGGCCGATCATGGCGAGCGCTCGCGCGCCAATGCCGAGGTCATGCAGCGCCGGATGCGGAATGTCGCCGCCGATCTCACCCGTGACGCTTATCCGCATCCAGAGCAGGGCGGCCGCGACGAGCGCCATCCACACGAGCAGCGAACGAAGCGAGTCCGCGCGCTCGCGCCATGTGCGCCGGTCATCCACCAGGAAGACTTCGGCTGCGACAATCAGCGCGGGGAGGATGATCGCATTCTCCTTGACGAGAATCCCGAGCAGGTAGAACCCGACAATCAGAAGGGCAGACTGCCGAGGGAGTGGGAGGCCAGCGCGGCGGTCTCTGACGTAGAGCGCCACCGCAGCGACCATCAGGAGCGCTGTCCAGAGCTCGGCCTGCCCCACCACATTTCCAACCGCCTCGACGTGCACCGGGTGCACCGCGAAGAGGGCGGTCGCTGCCCACGCGGCGCCACGGGGTAGACACTGAAGTGCCAGCCAGAGCACGAGCACCGACACCCCCATGTACAGCACCACATTGACGATGTGGTACGGCAGTGGCGACCCGCGGCCAATGGCCCACTGTAGCGCGTACAGGAGGATGGTGACCGGCCGATACAGCGCCGCGCCCCGAATGTTGGGCCAGTAGGTCTCGTGGAAGATCTCCCACGCATGGTGCAACGAATGCACGCGGGCGTTTTCGACTATGATCCAGCGATCGTCGTACGCGAACCCGTTGCCGAGACTGGTGACCGAAGAGAGGAGAGCCAGCACCGCGATGGAGACAGCGAGCGCCAGCCAGCCATTGGGATGATCGGCCCCCACCGTGGGCGGCGCCGGTCGGCTCGGCGGCGGCACAATCCGCGCCGCGGCCGGCGCCGTGGCGGCAGTGGTCACTGCCGTGGCGGCAGTGGTCACCCGAGGAGGTTGAACTTGATGATGTGGCCGATCGCGGCCGCGCCATCCTTCCAGCCAATCTTCTTCCCTTCCGCGTAGGTGCGCCCGGAATACGAGATGGGCACCTCGAAGATTCGCGCCTTGGCCCGCGCGAGGCGCGCGGTGATTTCCGGCTCAAAGCCGAAGCGATCCGACGTGAGGTGGAGCGACCTGGCAACATCGCCTTTGATGGCTTTGTAGCAGGTCTCCATGTCGGTCAGGTTCAAATTGGTGAACATGTTGCTGAACATCGTGAGCGCCATGTTTCCTACCGAATGCCAGAAATATAGCACTCGGTGCGGCCCGCCCATGAAGCGGGATCCGAACACCGCATCGGCGCGGCCGTCGATGATCGGCTCGAGGAGGCCGGGCCAGTCGGCTGGATCGTATTCGAGATCGGCATCCTGTACGATCACGATTCCACCGGTGCTTGCAGCGAGGGCGGTCCGGATTGCGGCACCCTTGCCACGATTCACCTCGTGACGAATGAGCGTATCGATACGCCCCATCTCCTTCTGTCGCTGGAGGACTTCGCTCGTGCCGTCTTTCGAGCAGTCGTCAACGCAGATGATTTCCTTGCGGACGGGCACCGATCGTACCTGGTCCAGAATGAGCTCCACAGTGTCGCGCTCATTGTAGATCGGCATCAGCACCGACAGCACCAGTGACGCCGGGTTCATCGGCGTGCGACCCTGCAGGCGGGGAAGCGCTTCGATGGAGTTCGGGGTGAGGCTGCGGTTTCGGGGTGGGTTCGTCATCGGAGGAAAGACGAGTAGCGAGTCGTTTCCGCAAGTTTTTTCTGCGGGAAAGCGGCGCGGTTGCGGGAAGAGTGCCCGTTCGTCACGGCAGGTGCACGCGAAACGCGGCTCCGCCGCCGGGCAGCGTGGCAACCAGCTCGAGTCGCGGGCTGCCATTTGCGCCATTCACGAGCGGTGCAGCGGCGAGCTCTTCTGAGCCGGCGGTAAACACGGCATACCGAGGGCGATGTGCCACGAACAGCATGCGAAGATCTGCAGCGGCATGGTCCACCGGTGTCCCGGCGAGGTATTCGTCGGGCGAGAGGATGTGCACCGGTACTACAGTGCGCCCGGTATAGAGGTGAACAAACGGCTCGCCGTCGCAGGCGACTACATCGCCAGCGTCCGTATTCGCATTGATCCAGTCTGCCAAGGGAACAAGGACGGCGGCGTTGGTTCGCGCAGCAAGATCATTCCATTGGCGCGAGACGCCGCGGGCGGAATACGCGGCGTGATCGCCCAGCGCAAACACCCCGACGGCGCAGGCAAGTGCCGCTGACACACGCACACCCGTGTGGGCACTCGCAGTTCTTCCGAACCGCCATGCCTCCACTGAACCGAGCGCCGCCAGCAAACCGATCACCGGCCAGACAGCCCATAGGAACCGGTCCGGCGCGTACGGCCACACGATCACCATCGCGAAATAGAACGCGAGGAACCACGCCATGATGCGGGCGCGCTTCGTCGCCGTCACCCATCCGAGTCCCGCCACTACGAGGAACAATGCCACCAGGAGCGGACGAATGGGCCGCGCGCCGAACGGAAACAGCGCAATCCCCAGCGTACGGTATATGGAGAGGATATTTTCGCGCGCGATCACCAGGGCGAAGCCTGCGCCTCGCTCGCGATACAGTGCGGTCACCCAGTCCAGATACGGTCCGTAGCTTCCTCTCAGTGACGGCGCCAGCGTGCCAGCACGCGAGGCGAGCCAGATGTGCCAAGGGGCCAGCGCAACCAATACTCCGGCGGCCGCGGCGAGAGCCGGCCGAAGCCGGATTCGTTGGCGCGACAGCAGAACGGAACCAATCAGCGCCGGCAGCAGCGCCATTCCCGCCGAACGCACCAGCGCGAGGGCGCCGGCGCAGAGTCCGGCCAGGAACGCCCAGCGCCATCCGCCCTGGTCGATCGCCCGCTCCGCCACGAGCAGTGATGCAAACAGCACTACGAGAAAGAGCGGCTCCGAGAAAAGGACGCCCGTGACGACCAGCAGCGGAAGCGATGCCGCGCACACCAGCACCGACCCGGCGGCCACGAGCGGGGGCAACGCGAGACGCCGAACGCCAAATGCGCACGCGAACGCAGCGCAAACGCCCAGCAGCACCGGATTGACCACTTTCAGCCACGCGACGTTCGCGGGGAACTCGGGGCGCGCCAACCACACCATGGCCAGCAGGGCTGGATAGGCCGGTGGAAAGTGCACGGCGCTTGGAGCGCCCGGGAGATGAATGAGGTGATAGCCCGCACCTGTCGCCATGGCTTTGGCGCTGATCAGATACACGCCATCGTCCCAGAATACGCCCACCGGAACCGGTGTCATGGCGGCGAGTGCGATCGCGCCCACCAACAGCCCGACCCCGACGGGAAGCCGACTCTGCCAATCCTTCTGCCGCGCCGGGAGAGCCCCGAGCGCGGCCTCAGTCACCGTCGACCCCGAAACGCGAGAGCTTGCGGTGGAGCGTCGAAGGGTCAATGCCGAGCACTTCCGCGGCACGTGTCTTGTTCCCCTGCTCACTCTGGAGCACCCACTGGATGTAGGCGCGCTCGATGATCTCGAGGGGCGGATTCGGCGCGCTTCGCTCGGACAGGAGCGGATCAGGCCGGCGCTCGGAAATGTTGTCCGGTAGTCCGGAGGCTTCGATTATCTGCCCGCTGGTGAGGATGACGGCGCGTTCGAGCGCGTTCTCCAGTTCGCGCACGTTGCCCGGCCAGGAGTGCGACTGCAGCACGGCCATGGCCGCATCGCTGAAGCGCTTGGGCGGTTCACCCCGCTGTTCGGAATGGCGCTGCAGAAACAGCTCGACGAGGATGGGTATGTCATCGGTCCGCTGTCGCAGCGGCGGCAGGTGCACGGCGATGACATTCAGCCGGTAAAAGAGATCGCGCCGGAAATTGCCCCGTTTGATCTCCTCCTCCAGGTCCCGATTGGTGGCCGCGAGAATGCGGGTGTCGATTGGGATCGCATCGGTGGCGCCCACCGGAATCACCTCGCGGTGCTGAAGCACGCGCAGGAGCTTGACCTGTGTTGCTGGAGTTGTCTCGCCAATCTCGTCCAGGAAAAACGTGCCCCCGGCCGCGGCCGTGAAGAGCCCCGACTTGTCCTTGACGGCACCCGTGAACGAGCCTTTCACGTGGCCGAACAACTCGCTCTCGAGCAATCCCTCGGGGAGCGCGCCGCAGTTGATGGAGAGGAAGGGCCCTGCGCTGCGATTGGAGAGGTCGTGGATGTAGCGCGCGACGACCTCCTTGCCTGTGCCGGACTCGCCCATGACCAGCACAGTCGATTCCGTCGGCGCGACGGCCTCGGCGAGGCGGAGCACCTCAAGCCACGTGCGATTGTTGCCCACCGGCGCGCCCGTTCCATTCCTGTCGCGGCGCCGGATTTCGCGCTTGAGCGAGGTGTTCTCCACGCGCAGCATGCGGTGCTCTGCCGCCCTGCGGAGGATGGCGAGCAGCTCGTCGTTGCGAAACGGTTTCTGAATGTAGTAGAACGCGCCCTCATTTACGGCCTGCATGGCTGTCTGCAACGTGGCCTGGGCCGTCATCAGGATGACCGGGGTGTCGGGATCGTTCGCGCGCGCGGCGGCGAGAATCTCGACGCCGCCGACCACCGGCATGCGGACGTCGGTGAGCACGATGTCAGGCGAGAGTTCGGGAATCATCTCGAGCCCCGCCTTGCCGCCGAGCGCCACGTGCGGGGCGAATCCCTCGTGGCGAAGGAGGATCTCGAGCGTTTCGAGAATGCCCGACTCGTCGTCGATGACGAGCACCGACGGTTTCTCGTCGACGCGGGGATTGGTGCGTGGCTCGCGTGGGGTCACGGCGAAGCTCCGTCGTTCGTATCGGCGCGTGGAAGGAGGACGATGAATCGGGTGCCGCGCTCGTCGGTGTCGACGAGAATGACGCCACGGTGCGCCTCGATGGCGCGATGCGCGATGGCGAGCCCCAGCCCGCTACCCCCCGTTTTCGTCGTAGTGAACGGCTCAAACAGCCGGTCCTGCACCTGCCTGGGAATACCGGGTCCCTCGTCCAGCACCTGCAACGCCACTGCTCCACCGTCGAAGAACGTTCCCTTGGGCAGCTGGTCGTTCGTCGCAAGCGAGGCCACGAGGCGCACCGTCGTTCCTGGGGGCGTTGCCTGGAGGGCGTTCAGCACGAGGTTGAAGACGGCGCGGTGCAGCAGGTCTTCATCGCCGTACACGAACAGCGGAGTGGCGGGCACATCAGCGTCGAGCCTCACCGATGACTTCTCGGCATAGGAGGGGTGTTGCGCGGCAAGCGCCACGGCCCCACGCACGACCGTGCTGACGTCCACCGGCTCGCGCCTGGTAACGCGGACCCGCGCGAAGTCCAGGAACTCCGACAGGAGGCGCGAGAGCCGGTCAGACTCGCGCACGATGAGATTGCCCAGCGTCCGCTCGTCGGCCGTGGCGGCCGGACGCGCCGACATCTGCTCCACTGCACTGCGAATCGATGCCAGCGGATTCTTGATCTCGTGCGCGAGCGACGCCGACAGCTCGGCGACCGCCTCGAGCCGCTGCGCCCGCAGGTTGAGCCGCTCGAGTCGCTTGTTGTCCGAGATGTCCTGAAAGATCGCCGTCGTCGTTCGCCCCACGAGACGGCCGTCACCCTCGGAGGAAGTCGTGGTGACGCCGAACGGAAACACCCGCCCGTCGCGAATGATCAGGCCTTCGCCACGCGTGGCGTGCACGCGCTCACGAATCGCGCGCTCAAGGGCGTCGCCGAGCTCCGGCGCCACGGCGCGAATGTCCTCCACTACGGGACGTGCGAGGCGGGAATCGAGATCGAGGCCGAGCAGTTCTGCGGCCGCCGGGTTGGCGAAGATCAGGGCTCCATTGTCGTCCACCGACACGATGCCGCTCTTGATATTCGCGAGAATGTCCTTTTCCCGGAGTCGCACGCTCACCAGCTCCGCGGCGAGCTGCTCGCGCCCCTTTCCGGCCTCATGCAAGCGGGCGCTGATGTAGCCGGTGCCGACCGCGACGCTGGAAAACACGGCGAGTTGAAAGAGCGTGGCATTGCTGAAGCCGCTCACCGCGATCGCGTCGCCCACATAGAGCACCATGCCCAGCAGCGCGATGAGCAGCGCCCCGCGGATCGGGAGCAGCAGGGCAGCTGACGCGTTCACGAGGATGTAGAGCGCGGCGAACTGCGACCCCGCGTCATGCGAGCTCGTTACATGAACGACACCGGTGATAATGATCAGGTCGACAACCAGCTGACCGAAGAGAAAGCCTTCCGTCAGGCGTCGGCCATTCGCTTCGGTCCAGAACAGGGAGGCACCGGTAGTGAGCAGGGCCCCGACAAGGCACAGTGAGGCGACCAGGGTGCGACTATGCTCTGCGTCGACCCAGTGGTAGATCGCGGCGATGAAAATCGCGCTGGCGACGGACAGCCGGCCGACGTAAATCCACCGGACGAAACGGCGGGGCTCGAGGAACGCGCGTAGACGTTTGTCGGCCTGCGCAAACACAGTTCGCAATGCGGCCTCTGAGTGTTGCAAAACGCAATGCTGCAATACTGTGTGAAGACGTGGCGTTTTGCATTCCGTAACGAATGGTGAGCCTATGGCGACTGACGAACGGCGGGCACACGAAAGCAGAGACGCGGGCGGGCTTTTCGTGAATGACACGGTGACCATCCCGCTCAGGGAGCTCCAGGTGCGCGCAACGCGAAGCGGCGGCCCGGGCGGACAGCACGTAAACACATCGTCGACTCGCGTCGAGATCGTCTGGAATGCGCGTCGGTCCGCAGCGCTTGACACGGCTCAGCGCGCACACCTCCTGGGCGCCGTTTCCTCGCGCCTGGACTCGCTTGGGCGCGTGCGCGTGGTGGCCAGCGATACGCGTAGTCAGCGGCGGAATCGCGAGCTCGCGGAGCACAGGCTGGCTGACCTGGTACGAAAGGGCTTGAAGGTCAGGAAGCCGCGCAAAGGAACCCGGCCGCATCGCACCGCAGTCGAGCGGCGGCTCGCCGAAAAGAAGTTGCACTCGACCAGAAAGCGCGAGCGCCGGATTCCCCCGGACGATTGAGCAGCCGAATCAGGGGTAGTCGCCGAACGGGTCGCCCGGTGGCGGGCGCAACACGGGCGTCAGCGGGGGAAGCTCGCCCCGTTCGATGTACCGCTTGAAGTCGGCGGCAATGGCGAGCCAATGCGCCTTCACATCGTCCGCGGCGGCGGCCGCCGCCTTGGCAGTGACGATGGGCCGGAGACGCACGATCTCATACTCGGTGATCGCCCGCACCTCGGGCGAGGCCGCCTTGTCGGCCGCGAGCTGCATGAGGCGATCTGCCAACGCACGCTGCGTCACGCGCTGGATCGCGGCGAGCCGGGCATTCGGGTGCGCGGCGCCGTTCCACGTGCCCCCCACGAGCGCGCGTATTGCCTCCTGCAGCGAGAAGCCGCCCCCGCCCGGATAGTGCATTGAATACTGCACCATGCGCGCCGCGCGTTCGCG
>DASZZO010000078.1:0-7125 GCA_035544915.1 Gemmatimonadaceae bacterium
CGAGCGTGGCGGGGGTTCGCAAGATGAGATTGAACGGCACCATCGGAGCGAATGAACGCGTGGTGTGCGTCCTCACCGGCCATTTGCTCAAAGACCCGGAGGCCGTCCTGGCGTATCACCGCACGGACGTACCTGGGTCGGGCGCGCGGAATGCGCCGGTGGAGATTTCCGCGGAACTGGATGCGGTAGAACGGGTCCTGCGGGCTGCGGTGCCCGTGCGCGAGTGACCCGCCGCCGCGCAAACAATCCGGCAAGCTCGACGTGACCCGCATTTCACTCGACCTGTATCCGCCGTCACATCCCGCACGGCGGCCGCTCGCGAAATTCGTCTGATGAAACCCGCCTCCTGGATTTTCGCCTTGAGCATCAGTGGCGCCGCCGCACGCGCCCCGCTCGCCCTTGCCCAGCCGCCCGCGACCAAGGCGTCGTGGACGATCTACGCCGCCGTGAACTACGCAACGGTCGAGGGGATCCAGGAAGTCAACAAGGAACCGATGACCGGAAAGGGCTTCGGGGTGGCGCTCGACTGGAGACTCAACAACGTCTTCACATTCCAGCCCGAGCTGCAATACACCGAGAAGGGCTATCAGTACGACCCGTACGTTCCGATCAAGCTCAAGCTGACGTACATCGAGGTGCCCCTGCTGCTTCGCGCCAGCACCGAGATGGCCGACAATGGCATGCGGCTCTATGCTCTCGCCGGGCCGACGCTCGCCATGCGGCGCTCGTGCGATGCGAGCGTCGGCAGCGCGAGCGGAAAGTGCAACACGCTCTCCCAGGGGATGACGACGATGGACAGCGGCCTGCTCCTGGGCTTTGGACTGGACTTCAGGATCCGGTCGTCCACGCTGACGACATCGCTTCGCTACGACCGCGGACTCTCGGATATCCAGAAAACCGACGGTCAGGCGAAGTCGCGGGCGTTCAGCCTGTTGCTTGGGTGGCGCTTGTAAAGAGTCGCGCCTGGAGCGGCGGCCGCCAATCGAAGCAGGCCACCGCCAGATAGGCCCTCGACGCGAACGACCGCCCGGATATCGAGCGGTCGTTCGCGCGAGTGCCTGCCCTTCAGCGATGTGTCGTGATCGTGTCACCGCTTCGCGATCAAGCGGCCTTCACCTCCTGCGCCGTTGCCGGGCGGGGTGTGGCGCTGGGTTTCGCGGCTGGGACGCTGGCCACCGGCGCATCCACGGGCACCGCCGGGATGCTCGGCGCGGGCACCACGACTGGAGGCGCCAGAACGGTGCCACTCGGCGACCGCTGCGTCACCCGTTTCGCCGAGCGCCAGCCGGCGAGGAGGTCCTTCTTTCCCGCCAGCCGCCTGGTGACAATGGGGTCGAGCATTGCCACCGCCTCGCGGCCGAGCGCGAGCTGCTCCTGAACGCCGGCCGTCGCGATCACGTGTCGTGACAGGGCGGCGGCGCGATCCGCGAGTGCGGCGCCCAAGGCGTTGGCCGCCGACGCCAGCTGCGGAACGCTCTCAGTCGGGAACTGCGCCTTCAGCAAGTGACTGACGTACGGCGTCGCAGCCGTGGCCATCGCATGCGCCGCGGTCACCAGGCTCGGTCCGCGCAGGCTGTGGGGCACCTGGGCGAGCGCCTTGAAGTTCGGCACACCTCTGAGCTTGGCGCGTGCAAACTGTGCCACGGGCGTCATGTGGCCGGTCTTGAGATCGCCGGCCAGTTGCTTCGCCTGGTTCCCGGTGCCGGCGAGTTCGCGCTCTGCCGTCGACTGGTCCAGGGCGTGCGCGATCGCGCGCCCGACGGTCTGGTCGAGCTGCTTCCGCGCCTCCGTGTCCTTGAGCGGACCCACGGCGTCACCGTGGGTGTCCAGGAACGCCTGGACGCGACGGAGTGAATCGACCAGGTGCTGCTGCCGCTTGTTCATACTGCCCTCCCTATGGTTGTGATTGGGCGCGAGAAGTGGCCGAGCCGGCGCGCGCGCCCACGCGCCGGCCGGATGCGTAGTGGTTTCTTTGGGTCCGCGGCCGCCGGCGTGGTCCCGAGCGGGCCGGTCTTTTTCACGAGAGGGGTCGTGGCGCTCGTGTGCGCCTTCCTGTCAGTCTCGCGAGGCTGCGTGCAAGTCAATCGAGGGACCGCGTCAATCGCGTGAGGGTCCTTGTCGGCGCTGTGCGGCTATCAAAAACTCAGCCGCGGCGATCTGGCGAGCGCTCGCGAGGTTCTGTCGAGCACTCGCGGGTCTGTGGCGCTCGCGCGCGGGCATCTGCCAGTCGCGAGCGGCTTCCGGTTAGCGCAATCGGGCTTCTGTTCGCCTCGAGCGGGCGTCTGTATGTCGCGAGCGGGGTTCGGTTCGTCTCGAGCGGCCGTCTGTATGTCGCGAGCGGGTCTCGGTCCGCCTCAACCGGGCCCTTGAACGGATTCGCCTCGGGGTTGCCTGGCGATCTTCGGGCCACGGGAGCCGCCAGCATGGCGGCGATCGGTGGGGTCGCGGATCAGGGAGGTAGCTTCGGCTTGCCGGGGTGGGGGTTCGTGCGAGAGGGATCGGGCAGCGAGGTTCGCCCCTCCATATATGGTCGGTCCGTATAGTCCTGAGTACAAATGCAGAGTTTCCCCTCTGCGATGGCTTGAAAACGGCCTCCCCTACTGGTCCCTGGACCGGCCCCGAAGCCCCTTCAAACCCTCAACATTTCCCGCTCGGTCGACCCAGACGAGGCGCAAGCCGGCCGCGACCAGCCGTGGCGCGTCGCGCCATTGGAGTGCGAGCTGGCGAAAGCGCTTCGACCTCGGCATCGCTACCGCGAGGACGTCAGCCTTGAGCACGTCGTCGAGCGTGATTGCGCGCCCGATCGCGGTTCGGAGCTGCGTGTGTTCTCTGGAACTTCGCGTGGGGTCAGTCGGCCCGCCCATCACGTCGACGAGGAGGCGGGCGCCGGATGAGAGCTTTGCCACCAACGGCGCCTCGTCCGCTTTCTCGCACAGCACGAGCGCGTGAGCCGCCCCGCTCACGGCATAACGGTCGCACCACCCATGGTTTTCGGGGTTTTCCTTTTCGCACTGGTGCCTGACGAGGAAGTCAATGACAGGAAAGATCGGCCGATGCTTTTTGGCACTCATCTCGTCACCCGTGAGCGCGACGGTGACCTCCGACGCGACAAGCCGCTCCTTGAGCAGGAAGAGCGCCAGTCGAAGGCTCACCTCAGAGCGCGTCATCCGCGGTGCCGAAAGCCACGCGCGGCTTGCGTCGGGCGGGCCAAGGGTACGCTTGAACGTGGCGGTCGCGCGTCGCTCGAGGAGCGCCTCCTCCTTGGCCGACTGGTGGATGAATACCCGCGTCTCGCCCGCCCGCTTCAACTCGGCAAGCTCGGGGTCGTCGACCAGTGCCGGCTTGGGACGCCTCCGCGAGACCGCAAGTTCGTGGACCTCGTCGGGCTCGTCTACACCGTCGACTTCGTCGAGGTCGTCGGGGTCGTCAAGATCCTCGTCATCCTCGTCATTCTCGTCATCCTCGTCCTCGTCCGCATCCTCACTGTCCGCATCCGGATCGGGATCCGTGTCATCCCGCGCCTCCGATGAGCGCTCGGCCCGCCGGCGCGCGTTCGCGAGCAGTTCTTCTTCCCAGGAGTCTGGCATCGTTCGGCCATTTTGTACTCACATTGAGACCGTCGTCAAGGCCAGCACCTCAACTCTCAACTCTCAACTCTCAACTCTCAACTCTCAACTCTCAACTCTCAACTCTCAACTCTCAACTCTCAACTCTCAACTCTCAACTCTCAACTCTCAACTGCCCTTATCATTCCTCCCGCATCGCGATCAGTGGATCAACAGCCCCTGTCGCAGCACCGCGCGCGCGACGTCGCCGTTCGTCGCGCCGAGCGCGAGGCGAATGCCGATCTCCCGGGTGCGCTGCGCCACGCTGTAGGCCAGCACGCCGTACAATCCCACGGCGGCGAGGACGACTGCAACCAGAGTGAAGACCGTCAGCACGGTCATCATGAACCGTGGCGCCGCCATGCTGTCGGGCATGGCGTCGGAGAGACTCATGATGCTCGCCGGCGGCAGCTGCGGGTCGATTCGCCCACGAGGTCGAGCGTGCCCTTGAGGAAATCGATGGGCGGGGCGGCCACTGGCGGGGCGATTGAGGGGTCTTCCAGAGGTCTCCTAGAGGCCAATTGCTGGCCGAGCTTCGCCTTGGCGTCGGTGGCACGCGCGATCTCGGCCTGGAGCGAGAGCAACGACTTCTTCACCGATTGATCCCTCACCGGCTTTTGGGAACGCCGGCGGGCCCGGCCAGACGCTGAAACCTGGGATCGCTTCGGAGCGTGGCGAAGGCCGGAGCGCTTCGCATCGCGGCACCCGACCAGAAGGATGGAATCCTCGCCAGGCTCTCCAGATGCGCGAGGGCCGAATCGGCGTTGCCCGCGCCGGCGTGGACCTGTGCCAGGACACCCTCGAACAACGGGCCATCCACCTGATCGCGTGACGGCGGGAGCAGCTGCACCGCGCGCTGCGCCGCGCTGATCGCCTCCGCAAACTTGCCCCGCTGGAGCTGCGCCAGTCCGAGCTGGGCCTGCCAGAGCGGCTCCGAGGGATTCGCCGCGACCTGCCGTCCCAGGATTGACCATGCCGATTCCGCGTAGCGCCCGGCGCCCGCCCGGTCACCCAATGCGAGTGCCAGCGCGACCTTCACGGTGTAGAACGACGACGCGTCCGCAGAGAAAGCCGCGGGAATCGGCAGCGGCTCCAGCCGACGCTGCACCGCGGGATCGAGCAGTGCGGCAAAACTCCGCTCAAACCCCGCGTAAGGTTTGTCGAAGAACCAGCCCGGGAACTGCTTGGCAAGGGTGCTGTCTGCCCGTTGCAGCGTCCTGCGCGCTGCTGCCAGGTCGCCCGCCGCTATCCGGACGATCACCGCGGTTCGCCACCCGACGACAAGACTCGGGGAGAGCGAGACCACACTGTCGGTGATCACCGCCGCTTCGCGGTGACGACCGACGCGGGAGAGCGTTCCACCCAGATCATCCAGGGCCGAAAAGTTTCTGGGATCGAGATCCACGACTTGCTGCAGGGCCGCGATGGCGTCGTCCCAGCGCCCCTGCCGCCGAGCTACTGGCCCGAACGGGAGAAGAATGCTGACGTCGTTGGGTCGGGCTCGCACGGCAATCCCGTACTCCTCGAGAGCGCCGGCGTAGTCGCGATGGCCCCAGTAACGCACGTATCCCATCGCCAGATGCGCTTCCGGGAGCTCAGGCGCCAAGGCCAGGGCCCGCTCGGCGGCTTTGGTCGCCAGTGCCAGGCGCGCCGGAGTGCGATCTCCGCCAGACCAATAGGTGCGGCTGTGCGCCATTGAGAGCTTGGCGAACGCCAGCGCGAACGATGGATCGAGCGCCGTAGCCCGCTCCAGCAGCTCTGCCGCGGCGCGTCCATTGTCGTCGGTCGCCTGCGCCCGCTTGAACAGATCCTCTCCCTGGAGGTAGAGCGTGTAAGCCGCGGCACTGCTGGTCGGCTTCTTAGGGCCGCTTCCGTCCCCCGATGCAAGTGCCAGGTTGAGCGCCTGAGCCACACTGGCGGCCACCTGGCTCTGCACCTGGAAGGCGTCGGACAGCTCGGCGTCGAAGGCTCGCGTCCACGCAGTTGTGCCGTCGCTGGTGCGGATCAGCTCCGGACTAACGCGGACTTTCGTGGCGCCGATACCCTCCTGCCATTGCACCGTGCCGGTCAGCACGTATTGCACGCGCAGCTCGCGGCCGATCTGCTGGGGTGTTGCGCGCGTGTTGCGGTACGTCTCGGAGCTGGTCCGGGCGATGACCCGAAGGTCGCGGAGGCCGGTGAGCTGTCCGCGCACTTCGTCTACCACTCCGTCGATGAAGTAGGACTGTTGCGCCGGACCGCGGCTCTCGAACGGGAGCACTGCGAGGCGCGATGGGCCTGCGGAAGGTCCCGCCGCGGAATCTCGCCGCAAAGCCCACCAGCCACCCAGCAGCACCGCGACAACTCCGGTGGCGGCGGCAATCATGGTCCAACGCGAGCGCAGCCGAGGCATCCTCGTGGCGCGAGGCGCGGAAGCCACGCCGCCGCCCGGCGTGGCGACGCTTTCCAGAGTGTCCACCACTTCTCGCGCGCTCTGCGGTCGGTCGGCCGGCTTCTTCTCGAGGCAGCGCCTCACCAGCTCGGCGAGGGCCGGCGGAACGCCGGGGCGATGTTTCGAAACCGGGTCAGGCGCTGCCGTGATGTGGGCCATGATCAGCTGCTGCGCGCTGTCGCCGGCAAACGGCGGACGGCCGGCGAGTATCTCGTACGCGATGACGCCCAGCGCATAGATATCCGCTCGATGGTCCACTTGATCGCCGGCTGCCTGTTCGGGGGCCATGTAGGACGGCGTACCCAGGGCGATGCCGGCGGACGTCTGAGCATGGCGGCCGGTCGCCTCGTTCACTGCCTTGGCGACGCCGAAGTCCATCACCATCGCGTGGCGGCCGGACAGCATGACATTTTCAGGCTTCACGTCGCGATGGACCACACCACGCGCATGGGCGTAGTCCAGCGCATCGGCGACGTCGCCCAAAATCCGGACAGCATCCGCGACCGGGAGCTCTCCCACGAGCGCGAGCCTCTGGCGCAGCGTCTCGCCCTCGACGTACGGCATCACATAGTACAGAGACGCTGACGCCCCGACCGCGTCGGCGATGAGACCGGAATCGATCAGGGTGAGAATGTTCGGGTGCTGCAACTGCGCGGTGATCTGGATTTCCCGCAGGAAGCGGTCCGCACCGAGCGACGCGGCGAGCTCCGGGCGGAGCACCTTCACGGCCACCTTGCGGTCGTGCTTGAGATCGTGCGCGAGGTATACCGTCGCCATGCCGCCCTGGCCGAGCTCTCGCTCGATCCGGTACCGCTCGGCAACGGCGGCGGCGAGCCGGCTCAGCATCTCATTCGAGTGGTCCGTGACGTCAGTTCCTTGTCATCCATGCCGGTGCTGTTCGCCGGCAGGTCGGGGTCGCGCTCCACCAGGATCGTGAAATCCGTCGCGAGCGCGACCGCCGCACCGACAGCCACCCAGAACGGAAGAAGCACGGCGCCCGCAATGCCGGCGGCAAGCGGCATGTCGAGCAGGGTCCGGCCTCGAGCGTTACGCAGGATGACGCGCCGCACATTGCCCTCCCGGATGATT
>DASZZO010000079.1:0-7350 GCA_035544915.1 Gemmatimonadaceae bacterium
CATCGGCATCCGATATACCAGACCCGTGGCGATCTGGAGCGCGCCGAACACCACGAGCACGCTGGTCGCATCGAGGTGCGCCGCCGCGATCATCCCGACAATCAGCGGGAGCGATGTCCCCAGATCGCCAAACGCCCCGGACACTTCGTTCCGGTCGAAACGTACGGTTCCCTCGTGTTCGGGCATCTGTCGTATATTCGAGTCGCGTTGCACACCGGACAAGGGAACCCATGGCTGAACTCGCCCTCGACATTCGCGGGATCACGAAGCGTTACGGGGACTTCACAGCGGTTCGCTCGCTGTCACTCGCGGTGCCCACCGGAGCGGTGTACGGCCTCCTCGGCCCCAACGGCGCCGGAAAGACGACGACCATCCGGATGATCCTCAACATCATCGTTCCCGATGAAGGGACGATCACCCTCCTCGGCACGCCAAATTCGCACGTCGCCTCGATGGACCGCGTCGGGTATCTGCCCGAGGAGCGCGGCCTCTACAAGAAGATGCAAGTGCGTCGCGTGCTGCGGTTCCTCGCGCAGCTCAAGGGCGTCTCTGCACGCGAGGCCGACCGCCGCATAAGCGAATGGATGGAGCGCCTCTCCCTCAAGACCCCCGAAAAGGACTGGGGACTCTCGAAAATCGACGAGCTGTCGCGCGGGATGCAGCAGAAGGTGCAGTTCATCGGAACCCTCCTGCACGATCCCGATCTGGTCATTCTCGACGAGCCATTCAGCGGCCTCGACCCCATCAACGCCCAGGCCCTCAAGGACACAGTGGTGCACCTCAAGAAGCGCGGCAAGACGGTGATCTTCTCCACGCACCTCATGGACAACGCCGAGCGGCTCTGCGACTCCGTGTGCATCATCGCGTGCGGCAACAAGGTGCTCGACGGTACCGTCAGCGGCGTGAAGCGGGAACACGGCGGAAACAACGTCGCGCTCTCGCTCGCCGGGGATGGCGGGGCCGTCGTTTCACGCATCCTGAGCGACCACAAGACGGTGGAGCGAGTGGATGACTCGAATCGCTACTTCGAAATCGCTCTCCAGAAGGACGCGGACCCGCAGGCGCTGCTGCGCAAACTGGTGGAGTCAGGGGCGCAGGTGCAGCGGTTTGAACTCGTGCAACCGTCGCTGCACCAGATCTTTCTGGAAAAAGTCGGCGCCACGGGCGTCGAGGAGGGGATGAGCGGACATGGCTAAGCTCTGGGTGGTCATCACACGCGAGTACCTCGAACGCGTGCGGTCCAAGTGGTTCATTTTCATGACCATCTTCGGGCCGGTATTCATGCTCGCCGTGTTCGTCCTGCCCGGCTACATGACCATGCGCGGGTTGAAGGACGCCCAAGTCGGGCGCATTCACATCCTCGACGCAACGGGGACGGGCCTTGGCCAGCGGGTGGCCAGCCACCTCGAACGGCAGGAGCAGAACAGCCCCCTGGCGAAGGTGCCGGGCGCTGTTCCGGCGCTGCCGAGCGTGGTGGAGCCCGTGAATCCGCGAGGGCTCGCGGCCGCGGAATCGATCGCCACCCGGCTCGTCATGGAAAAGCAGGCGCAGGGCTACCTCATACTCGACTCACTCACGCTCAGGGCCCACAAGGTGCGCTATGCCGGCC
This sequence comes from Gemmatimonadaceae bacterium, assembly GCA_035544915.1. Taxonomy (GTDB): domain Bacteria; phylum Gemmatimonadota; class Gemmatimonadetes; order Gemmatimonadales; family Gemmatimonadaceae; genus Fen-1231. The sequence continues at coordinate 1,610 of DASZZO010000079.1, forward strand.
GCAATGCGTCATCGATTGCCCAGATGGGGCTCATCGAATCGGCGGTGCGTCAGTCGCTGATGGCGTCGCGCATGCAGGACGCCGGCCTCGCTCCCGCCCGCATCGACTCGCTCACGAGCGTCAAGGTCGACATGACGGCCGAACGCATAGACGATCGCGGCCGCGGCGGCAGCGGCCTCGTGAGCGCGATTTTCGGAGTGGTCATCGCGATTCTGCTGTACATGATGATCATGATCTACGGACAGAACGTGCTGCGTGGCGTACTCGAGGAGAAGATGACGCGCGTCGCCGAGGTGGTGATGGCGAGCGTCAAGCCCGATATTCTCCTCGCGGGGAAGATCCTTGGCGTCGGTGCGGTGGGGCTCACCCAGCAGCTCATCTGGTTCGGAAGTGCGGCCCTGCTCTTCGGGTACGGCGCCACCATGGCAAAGGCGATGGGCGTGCCACAGATGCAGGGCGTGACGCTGCCGACCATTTCGGCGCCGCTCTTCCTCGCGCTGGTCTTCTTCTTCCTGTTCGGCTATGTGCTCTACTCGGCCATGTTCGCGGCCGTTGGCGCCATGGTGGGAAGCCAGGAGGAAGCGCAGCAGGCGGCAGGACCAGTCGTCATGCTCCTGGTTTCGAGCGTCATCTTCATTCAGCCCATCATGCTCAACCCGTCCGGTACGCTCGCGGTGACCATGAGTCTCATTCCTTTCACCGCGCCCATTGTCATGCCGCTGCGCATGAGCGCGGTGCAGGTCCCGACGTACGAGATCGGCATGTCCCTGGTGGGCGTGGCCCTCACATGCTGGCTCGCCATCTGGGCGTCAGCGAGGATCTATCGCGTGGGTCTGCTGATGACCGGCAAGCGGCCCAGCCTCAGGGAGTTGGCGCGCTGGATCAAGTATGCCTGAGGAACGATAAGGGAGCTGTTTTCCCGCGTCGCGCGACCCGGACTCACGACCCTCGGCGCGCGACCAGACGCACGACGATCGCAGCTGCGATTAAACATCCGGGCCCGCGGCGGCATCATAACCTGCGGACAACCATTGCGTGCCGCCATCCCCTGCCCCTGACGCTGAGCCGCCGCCAGCCGCCGAAACGGACTCCGTCACCCGCGACGTCCGCCAGGCGCAGCGCGGAGACGTGGCGGCATTCGAACGGCTGTATCGGGCGCATGCGGGACGTGTAATGGCGATCTGCCTCCGGCTGTCCGGAGAGCGACGACGCGCGGAGGAGCTGATGCAGGATGTGTTCGTGAAAGCGTGGGAAAGACTGGGCTCGTTCCGCGGCGAGAGTGCGTTCGGCACCTGGCTGCACCGCGTGACCATCAACGTCTTTCTGGCTGCCGAGCGGGCCGATATGCGCCGCCTGGCCCGCGTGGGACTCTCCGAAGACCTGGACGAGCTCCCAGTTGCAGGCTTTGGAACGAGCGATCCGGGCGACCGGATAGACCTGGAACGCGCCATCGCGACACTTCCGCGCGGCGCCCGGACCGCGTTCGTGTTGCACGACGTGGAGGGCTACAAGCACGATGAAATTGCGGCGATGTCCGGAATCGCTCCGGCGACTGTGCGGGCACAGTTGCACCGGGCGCGCCGCCTGCTGATGGAGGCGCTCGACCGATGACCGACGATCTCGACCCCAAACGACTGGCCCGCTTGCTCGACGCCGTCGCCCGACTGCCGCGTTCTGTCGACCCGAATCCGGCGGTCTGGGAGGCAATCCGGAACCGCATCGAGGCGCGGCGAGTTCGCCCGATTGCAGCTTCGCCGGCAGGCGCAGATACGATCGTGCGCCGGGCGCCGTGGCTCGCGGCGGCGGCGGTGGTGCTCATGGCCGCCTCATCCGGATTGACGGCATTGTTGCTCCGTGTGCGCCCCGCGACCCCGACTGACCGCTCGCCGATTGCGGCCATGCCGGCCGCTGGACAAGCCAGCGGCCCATCGGCTCGGCCGCCGGCTGTGGCGGGCGGTTCCGCCGACTCCGCGCGCTCACCCGTCACCATGCCCCTCCCGCAAGTGCTTCCCGCCTCCGCATCGACCGCCGACCTCGTGTTCTCACGCTACGACGCGGCGGCCACCGAGCTCGCCACCGAGCTCAGCGCGCGGCGCGCACGGCTGAATCCGCAAACGGTAGCAGTGCTCGACACCTGCCTGAGGCGGATCGACGCCGCGATTGCCGAGGCGCGTTCAGCGCTTCGGGCCGACCCGGGGAACGCTGTCATCAGCGAGCTGCTCACCGTGAGCTACAGGCAGAAGCTCGACCTTCTCAAGCGCGCGGCGGACCTGCCGCTCGGTTCTCTCTAGAACGGACGTATGCGCACACTCCGCTCGCTTGCACTCTTCGCCGCCCTCTCCTGGCGCCTCTCCGCTCAGGAACAGGTGTCGCGCTCCTATGCGCTCAGTGCGGAAGGTTCCGTCCGCATCACCAACCTGACGGACTCCGGTTCGATTCGCGTGATCGGGTGGGACAAGGATTCAGTCGCGGTGGCCGGCACAATCGCGCGTGGCTCGAGGTTTTTCAGTGGAGGCGGCTATCAGGGCATCAAGATATTCGTGGATCTCGACAAGAATGGATTCACCAGGGTCGCGGGGATGTCTGACCTCGTCGTGCGCGTGCCCGCGCGTGCCCGGATCTGGCTGAACACGGCGATGGCCGACATCGAGCTCAGCGCGGTGAGCGGGCAGGTTGACGTGATGGCGGTCGGCAGCCGTGTGCGGGTGCAGGGAACGCCCAGTGAACTGCGGGCCGAGACCATGAACGGCGATGTCGAGGTCACGGCGTCGCCGACGTATCTGCGCCTGAAAACGGCGACAGGACACATCACCTGGAATGGGTCAAGCGAGGACGTCGCCCTGACGACGGTGAGCGGGAAAATCGTCATCACCGGGGGCACGGTGAACCGGGCGCGCTTCGAGTCGATCGACGGCGATATCCGGTTCAGCGGCGGCGTGACCAAGTCGGCTTCGGTCACGTTCGATACGCACGGCGGCGACGTGACGGTCCTGCTGGCGAAGGACACCGACGCGTGGGTGGAATCCAGCGGCGCGCCAAGCGATCTCTTCGGCAAGCGCTCCAGGCCGTCGGCTGAACGCGCGTCGCGCGAGACGAACTACGCCACGGTCGGAAAGCCCGTCGAAGCGGGCGCGAGGATCGTCGTGCGTTCGTTCAAAGGGCGGGTGACGGCAAGTCTGCAGTGAGGAGGGGTCCGGGCGGCTACCTGCCCCGTGTCGCCTGGATCAGCGCCTCCATGTGCGAGAGGTATCGCTCGAGCGCCTTTCGCCCCGCCGCCGTGAGCTTGTACTCCGTCTTCGGCACGCGTCCCTCGAAGCTCTTATGACAGCTCAGGTATCCGGCGTCCTCGAGCTTCCGGGCGTGCACGCTCACGTTGCCATCCGTGGTCTGCAGGAGCTGCTTCAGTTCGTTGAAGGTGAGCCGCTCGTTCACGGCGAGCGCGCTCACGATGCCGAGCCGGATCCGCTCGTGGATGACTTTGTCCAGCGACTGCGCGCCGACGGAGTCACCCGTGACGGCCTTCAATCCTGGAGACGAAACGCGCTCGGCACGCCGCACCGGCGCGGATGAATGTCTAGCCACCGTATTGCCTCGCGATCAGGAATCCGAAGGTGAGGTGCAGGCCGCCGAATCCGGCGGCCAGGAATAACAGCTGCAGGTGAGGACTCACGGCGAAGCACGCCGCGCCGAGCGCCAGGAACGCGCAACCCATGACCGGGACGGGCCGCACCGAGTATGCGCCGGCCGCCGTGATCGCCGCGCCATAGACCGTAAGCCACATGCCCGGCAGGAGCGGGGCGAGTCCGCGGGTGACGAAGGTGGCGGTGAGAACGCCCCCGGCAACGATCGCCGGCAAGAACGCGAGGGCGAACCTCCGCGCCGGTCCGGCCGAGAGCGATTGCCCCGCACGTGCCGCTTTCCGCCAAATCGCGGCCCACGACAGGCATCCCGCGGCGAGGGCGGCCGCAAGCCACACCCCAGTCCACGCCGCCGGGCGTTCGTCACGCGGGACGAGCGTAGACGTGATTGCCGCGATGAGTCCGATGGCGCCGGCGCCCATGGTACCGACTCCGGACACGCTGGTGAACGGCCCCGCCCGGGCCATCGTATCGCGAATGAACCGGAGATTGTCGGCGGCCCGGTGATGCAGGGTTTCCTGATCCGGCTCGGGCAAGGCACTGGGCGCGCGTGACCGGGGGATCGTTGGCATGCCGGAGAATCGCGCGATGTCCTGCCTCGGTCAAGCGCTCTGCGCCCCAAAGCCACGCGCGCCTCATGAACTGCTATGCCGCGGCAGTCTCCTCTGCGCAGTATTTGTCGAACGCCCGCACAAGATCGGCCGCGATGGCATCGGCCGTCCGGCCCTCGATCTGGTAGCGCTCCAGCATGAAGACGAGCTTGCCGTCCTTGAACATCCCCACCTGCGGAGAACTCGGCGCGTACCCGGTGAAATAGCCCCGCGCCTGCCGTGTGGCGTCGGCATCCTGTCCGGCAAACACCGTGTAACTGTGATCCGGCTTTGCGGAATGCTCCAATGCCATGGCCAGGGCCGGCCGCGCATTGCGGGCGGCACACCCGCATACGGAGTTCACGACCAGCAGCGCCGTACCCCGCTGGTTCTTGAGCTTTGCATCCACGTCAGCAGCCGTCCGCAGCTCTTCAATCCCGAGCCGCGTGAGTTCCTGCCGCATCGGGGTCACCATCCGTTCATCGTACATCATGCGCAACCTCTCCTATTCGTCTCGAGCCAGCGTGAGGATCGCTGCCTGGGGCACCACGAGATATCGTTCGCCCTCGAAGGTGATTTCCACGGCGGCCTTGCGGAAAAACAGCGCGTAGTCGCCTTCCCGCGCCTGCATGGGAACATAACGGGTGTCCTTCATTCCCGTGATGCGCCATGGCTCGTCGAGGTGGTCTTCGACACTTGGCAGCGGCTGTCCCGGCCCTGTCGCCACCACCGTGCCGCCCTGCACCGCCTGATTGTCCACGGCGGTCGCCGGGAGGTAGAGCCCGACCTTCGAGCGTTCTTCGCCATCCTCCACGCGAATCAGGACCCGGTCGCCCACGACGAGGATCTGCTTTTCACCTTTCTTCATTGTTCCATTCTCCAGGACCGGCATGGTGGCGAGAAACGTATCACTTGTCGGACGGCTTGTCGTCCGCAAACGCCTCGCGTTCCAGGGAGGCGCGATGAATGCGCACGGCCGTGGACGTCCGGTCCTCGGCGGCGAGCAACAGCCGACGAACGATCGATACCACAAGGGCCAGTACGAGCGCGAAGAACGAGACGCCCAGCGCGCGCCAGAACAGAATGCGGACTGCGGTTGGGAGCCAATCGGATAGCTCCGCCGTATTGGCGCCGAGCGGCTCGAGGGCGACGGTGGTGAGCGCAAGACTCGTCACGATCTCCGCCCCGGATTCGAGCACGGCGAACGCCGGCGCACGCCACGCCCAGTTGCGCAGCGTGTAGTTGCCCAGGTGCAACGTGGCCATGAGGAAGAGGAAGACCATCCCCGCGAGGAAGGTACCTCCGACCCAGAGCCAGCTATCGGGCACGCCGTGCGTCAGGACGTACGAGCGCCAGAGGCGCATGGCGACGCCCGTGATCAGCCCCATGTACGGAAGCGAAAGGGAGATGCGGCGAAGAAAACGCGGCTCCTCGATTTTCCACGTGAGCGTGTTTCGCGGAAAGAACTCGCTCATCGCGCGATGACCGATGCGATCCAGGCGAGACTCTCACC
>DASZZO010000080.1:0-39966 GCA_035544915.1 Gemmatimonadaceae bacterium
TCGAGGTCAGCCTGGTCGGCGCGGCAACCGCTGCAGTCGAGTCCGTGCGAATGGGCGCGCTGCCAAAGGGGTTGGTGGATGTAACAGTTGCCGACCGCGCCGGCCATCCGCTCGCCGGTGCGATGATCGATGTGACCGCGAGAGGAGCGTCATTCCAGAGTGTCCACACGGACTCGGCGGGGCGCGCTCAGCTCACGCAGGTACCGTCGGGTCGCGTCGAGCTGCGGGTGCGCCGAATCGGCTACCGTGCGGGCGATGTGGCTGTGGAGATCGAGCCGGGGGGCAATACGGTGCCAGTGGTGCTCGACAAATCGGACGCGCCATCGCTCGACACGGTCCGCATTCGTGGCGACCGCCGCGTTTCCTCGCGGCTGGATGATTTCGAGACGCGCCGCGCGCGCGGTGAGGCGACCGCGAGCATCAGCAGGGAGGAGATCGAAAAGCGAAACCCGCTCCTGATATCGCAACTCCTGCAGAATGTGCCATCGGTGCGCTTCACCGAGGACCTGACCGGAAGGGTGCTGCCATACTCGGGTCGCGGGTATGTTATGAAGTCCAACCAGGAGATGGTTCCCTGCGTGATGGCCATCATGGTCGACGGCGTGCAGATGCCGGACTCTACATCGCTGAATCTGATGTCCCCCCGGGATCTTCACGGAATCGAAGTGTTCGCCGGCGCAGCCTCGATCCCGGTCAAGTACGGATCGATGCTCCACGGACAATGGTGCGGCCTGATCGCCCTCTGGACGCGCGACCGCTAATCGTTCCACCACCCCCACCGCTCCCAGATTTCGTCCCAGCTCAACAGTCCGTCGTCGTCGCCACCCCCGTTCTCGGTTGCGACCGGCAGCATGTTCCGGTCCGGCGGCTCCACCCCCAGCAGGTGATGCACGAAAAAGTCGTTCCGCTTGCGCTCCCCGTACGGACCGCCGTTCGTGTGGTTCGCGCCGGGAATCACCAGCAGGTCGAACATCTTGTTCGCCTTGACCAGCGCGTTCACCACCTGGAGCGTGGACGAGGGGTCAACATTCGTATCCAGCTCACCCACGAGCAGCAGCAGCTTGCCCTGCAACTTCCCCGCGTTGTCCACGTTCGAACTCGCCGCATACTCCGGCCCGATCGGCCAGCCCATCCACTGCTCGTTCCACCAGATCTTGTCCATCCGGTTGTCGTGACAGCCGGCGGCTGAAAAGCCTGCCTTGTAGAACTCCGGGTGGAACAGGAGCCCCCCAAGGGCGCTCTGTCCGCCGGCCGACGTACCATAGATGCCTACGCGCGTGATGTCATAGTACGGATACTTCGCGGCGACGGCCTTGTGCCAGAGCATGCGATCGGGAAATCCCGCGTCGCCAAGATTCTTCCAGGCCACATCGTGGAATGCCTTGGACCGGTTCGACGTGCCCATTCCGTCGATCTGCACCACGATGAACCCCAGTTCGGCGAGCGCGCCCATGGCTGAAAAGGCGCTGAAGTTCTTCGGCACGAACGAGTCCTGCGGCCCGGCGTAGATGTTCTCGACCACGGGATACTTTCTGGTCGCATCGAAATTCGAAGGCCGGATGATCATGCCCCAGATGTCGGTCTTCCCGTCGCGCCCCTTCGCCACGAACACTTCGGGCGCACGCCAGCCGGTCCTGAGCAGCTCGGTCGCGTCACCGCGCTCGAGTTCCTGTATGACCCTCTGGTCACTCGTGCTGCGAAGCGTCGACACGGCCGGCATGTCGACCCGCGACCACGTGTCCACGTAGTACTGCCGGTCGGGAGAGAATCGCGCGACGTGGTTGCCCTCGGCCTGGGTGAACGCCGTGAGCCCCGTGCCGTCAAGGTTGATGCGGTAGTAATGAACGAAGTACGGATCCTGCTCTGGATTCATGCCGCTCGCGCGGAACCAGAGCTGGCGCTTGCCGGCATCTACGCTGTCCACGCCACGCACCACCCAGCTTCCTTTCGTGATCTGGTTCTTCACCCGACCGGTCACGCCGTCGTACAGATAGAGATGGTTCCATCCGTCGCGCTCCGACATCCAGACGATTTCCTTGCCATCGTCGATATCGAACCGGTACTTCTTTGCCGAGTACTCGAAAAACGTGGGACTGCGCTCTTCAATGAGCGTGCGCTCGGCGCCCGTGACGGCGTTCGCCTCGATCACGCGATAGAGCTGGTGGCCGCGCGCGTTGTATTCGAACGTCACCGCGCCGTTGTCCTTTCGCCACTCGAGCCGCGTCATGTTGTAGGCGTTGGGAAAGAGCGTGGCGTCCAGCACGAGTTCTTGCCTGGTGTCGAGATCGAATAGCACGGGCTGCTGCACGTCGAGTACATCGCCTGGTTTCGCGTAGAAGCGCTCGAACGTCTTGGGCTGCAGCTGGTCCGCGGGCGACGACTCCACGTATCGCACCATGCGGCGATAGCCGGGCTTCACGCGATAGGCGGCGAGTTTCCGGGAGTCGGGCGACCAGGCAATGGTTTGGAGTACGTACGCGTTGCCTTCCGAGCCGTCCGAGCTGAGCACGGTATCCCGGGACGATCCCACCGGCCGGACAGCGATGTTGAAGTTCTTGATGAATGCTTCCGATTTCCCGTCTGGAGAGCGTCGCGGCAGCTCAGCAAGGACGCCCTGACTTCCGGTCGCACTCGCACCGGCTCCCCTGCCGCCTCGTCCGCCCGCGCTGGTGGTGTCCTTCGCACAGCGATACGCCGAGAGGTCACACGTCCAGGCGGTGCTGTCGAACGTGATGGCAATGCTGCGCGCACTATCTGACAACGTCAGCGTACTGAAGGGAAGAGTGACCGCGGTGTATTTCTTGTTCGCGGCGGCCGAAAGCGACGCCGCGAGCCGCTCGTGATCGAACAGTGGGGACTTCTCCCTGCTCGAGACGTCGAATACGACGAACTGGTTGCCGCCCCTGACGGCCTTCCGGTACCAGAACCGATCGGTCCTGGCGATCCATGTGGCGGGCTCGGGTGCGTTGACCACGAGGCCCTGCAGTGTCGCGCGCAGGCTGTCCGACCGGCGGTAATCGGCCAGTGTGCCTTGGGCGCACAGCGTGACGGGGAGCAGCAGGACGCCAGCGCTCGCGAGTGCGGCCGTATGAGAATGCGTTGACATGGGATCCTCCGTCTATCAGGGCGTGGCGCATCCAGGCTGGGCGGCGGTCGAAGCAATGCTAGCGCGTATGGGCGGGACCGCAATGTCGGTGCGGACGTCGTGCTGGCGATACGTTTAACGAATGATCGAACAAGAGTCCGTTCCATTGTCGGCCGTCGATCCGGTCTGTGGCATGACCGTCAACCCAGGCAAGGCGGCCGCCTCCTATGATTATCAGGGCGAGACGTACTACTTCTGCAGCAAGGGCTGCGCAGAGAAGTTCCGCGCCAACCCGGACCGCTATGTAAAGCCGACGCAAGCGGGGCCCGCGGCCGGTCCGCCACTCGTCGCCCTTGCCCGTCCGCCAGCAGCGTCGCGCGCTCCGTCAGGCACTTCGCGCGACGAAATTGAGTACACGTGCCCCATGCATCCCGAGGTACGCCAACTCGGACCTGGCAGTTGCCCCATCTGCGGCATGGCACTGGAACCGCGCGTAGCGACCGGCGACGAGGACAACTCCGAACTGATGGGCATGACGCGACGGTTCTGGATCAGCCTCGCGCTCACGGTCCCGACGCTGCTCCTCATGGTTTCGTCGTTCATTCCGGGCGATCCGCTCAGGCACCTGCTCGGCCCGCGCCCATCACTCTGGCTCGAGTTTGCGCTCGCGAGCCCAGTGGTGCTGTGGGGCGGCTGGCCCTTCTTCCAGCGCGGCTGGCGCTCGGTCGTCAACAGGAACCTGAACATGTTCACGCTGATCGCGCTCGGGACGGGCGCCGCCTACACCTTCAGCGTGTTTGCGCTTCTGTTGCCACAGCTCATTCCCGCCTCGTTCCGGGACATGAACGGCGAGATGGCGGTCTATTTCGAGGCCGCTTCCGTGATCGTGACCCTGGTGCTGCTTGGCCAGGTGCTGGAGCTGCGTGCGCGCAGCCAGACGAGTAGTGCGCTCAAGGCGCTGCTGGGATTGGTGCCCAAAACCGCCCGCGTTTTAAGAGACGATGGGCGCGAGGAAGATGTTGAGCTTGACCGCGTGATGGTCGGCGACCGGCTCCGTGTCCGGCCGGGCGAAAAAGTGCCGGTTGATGGCTTGGTGCTCGAGGGAAGCAGCAGCGTCGACGAATCGATGATTTCCGGCGAACCCATTCCCGCTGAAAAAACCGCAGACGCGCGAGTCACGGGAGGCACCGTCAACGGGACCGGCACGTTTGTCATGCGCGCCGATCGCGTGGGAGCAGAAACGCTCCTCTCGCAAATCGTGCGAATGGTCAGCGACGCGCAGCGAACCCGCGCACCGATTCAGCGCCTGGCCGATGTGGTGGCATCCTGGTTTGTGCCCGCAGTCATACTGGTTGCGGTGGTGACGTTTGCCGCGTGGGGATTGTGGGGTCCGGAACCACGGTTCGCGCACGCCCTCGTGAATGCCGTATCGGTGCTGATCATTGCGTGTCCGTGTGCGCTGGGTCTTGCGACACCCATGTCGATCATGGTCGGAACAGGGCGTGGCGCGCAGGCGGGTGTTCTGATTCGGAACGCCGAAGCTCTGGAGACGCTCGAGAAGGTTGATACGCTCGTGATCGACAAGACCGGGACGCTGACGGAGGGCAGACCCAGTCTCGTCACGCTGGAATCGGCAGACGGCCGCGAGGACCTGGACATGCTGCGCTTGGTGGCCAGCCTTGAAGGCGCGAGTGAGCATCCTCTCGCCGGTGCGATCATCAAGGGAGCCAAGGAACGGCACCTTCAACTCGCGCCTACCGGAAATTTCTCCTCTGTAACGGGCAAGGGTGTCCGGGGTGCCGTGGAAGGGCGCTCCCTTGCCGTGGGAAGCGCGCTATTACTCGAAGAGCTTTCCATTGACCCGAAGCCGCTGGCAAAGCGCGCCGAGGTACTCCGTCAGCAAGGTCAAACGGTGATACTCGTCGCCATTGACGGCCGACCCGCCGGTCTCGTCGGGGTTGCCGATCCGATCAAGACCTCCACACCGGAGGCGATTAAGCTCCTGCATGCCGAGGGCATCCGGCTGGTCATGCTGACGGGCGACAACCGGACGACCGCCCGGGCGGTCGCGAGCACGTTGGGCATTGATGACACGCAAGCCGAGGTGTTGCCGCAGAAGAAGGCCGAAGTGGTCAAGCAACTCCAATCTCAGGGTCACATCGTTGGCATGGCGGGAGACGGGGTGAATGACGCGCCGGCGCTGGCCCAGGCGAGTGTGGGCATCGCGATGGGAACCGGAACCGATGTTGCCATGGAGAGTGCCGGCATCACGCTGGTCCAGGGAGACCTGCGCGGCATCGTGCGGGCGCGAAGGCTGAGCCGCGGCACCATGCGCAACATTCGCCAAAATCTCTTCTTCGCCTTTATCTACAACGTGCTCGGTGTCCCCATTGCCGCCGGTGTGCTTTATCCGTTCTTCGGCCTGCTGCTCAGTCCGATGATCGCAAGCGCCGCCATGACGTTCAGCTCGTTCTCGGTGATTGCGAACGCGCTTCGGCTTCGGCGGCTGAGTCTGTGATGCCTTCAGTCGTAATCAGGCTCCCGCCGTCAGATTCGCGCCCGACGTAACGATACGGCGTTCAGCGCAACGACAAGCGACGACGCCGACATGAACAGAGCTGAGGCGAATGGCTAGCGGATAATCCGCCGGATCGGGCTTCGATCTCATGTCGCGGGGCACCGCGAGGAAGCGCGGGGGGTGGGATGGATGCCTGGCCTGCGGACCTTGGGGCGACCCTCCACAGCCCGCACGTCGCTCAGCGCACGCCGAACGTCAGCGTCGCCCACTTCGATCGATAGTCAATGCTCGATTCACCGGTAGCCTTCACCATGTGGATGAACTTCACATACCAATGGCCCGCCTTCGAGAGCCGGACAGTCGCGACGCCGTCCGAGCCAGTCCGCGCAGCCGCCTCAGCGATCCGCGCACCGTCCGACCCCACTCCCCCCGCGAGCACGAGCTGGCCTGCCACCGGCGAACCATCGACGAGCGCACGCACGCGTAGCGCCGCCCCCGGCCGGAGCGCGTAAGGATTCTCCAGTGGTACCAACTCCGCTGCATGTCCGAGGACCGTCGCGAAAGCGCGACTGTGCGCATCGCCCACCTGTAGCAGCGTCTTGACGTTCTTCGCGTAGCGCTCCCGCGCAGACTTTGACAACTCATCATTCTTTCGCCGTGCCTCGAGCACGTCGGGAATCCCGTCTTCCTTGAGGTAGGCATTGAACTGCTCCGCCGACAGCGTCAGCTCGCGCGGCAACACCGCGGCGCCGACCACGTAGGTTCCCGCGTCCCCGGCAACCCACGTCAGCTCAGTGGAGTCTCCATGCACACGCCACGCGGAACTGTCCGGGCGGGTGGTACCCGCGGGTCCCACCACGCGAATGTCGGCGAGCCTGTTAAAGGCAAGCGCCGCCTCGCTCTTCTCGAATGTCCCGTTCAGCACGTCCATCCGCACGGTCTCGCCGGGCTTGAGGAAGAATGATCGTGGCCGGATGAACAGGTCGTGCGCGGCGGCCACCGCGGCGACCGCGAGCACGAGTGCGACGCAGCAAAGGATCGAGCGACGAAGTGTGCGCATCAGACTCCTCCGTATGATGGGAACTGTCGTGTAACTCCTCTCTATGCGCCACCAACGCTGAATACCATGGTCGCAAAGAATGCCTCCCAATGCGCGGGCATCCCGGCCATCGGCGCCGCGTAGAGCGTGCGCACGTTCCACAGTCCCGTCTCGGTGATCCCGAGCTTTGCAACGCCGTCCGCGCCCGTGAAGATGATCTGACCGGCGCGCGCGGCTGCCGCCGCGAGCGCGGCAGAATCCCCGCTTACCGCTGCCGCCGGCGCCGATCCCGCCCGAAGGTGCAGGTTGCCTCCTTCCTGTGCTGAAAGGGAGCGGAAACAAGAGACATGCCGATTGCGAGCGCCACCGGCGCTCTCCGTGAGAGAAGTGATTTCATTTGGCATCCGAGTGTTGGAGGTCAGCCCGCGGGCTGCGCGCCAGAATGAAGAAGCTCGCTACGGCGCCCGCGTAGATAGCGAGCCCCGCGCCGAGCGCGACATTGAAGCCGTACGCAATCGACAAGACGACGGCCAGAAGGGATCCGACCACGCTCATGAAGCCGTTCACTCCCCACGCCCACGGGATGAGGGCGGGTGCCCGTCGGTGGAGCTCGGCGATTCCCAGCGGGAACGGCATGCCAAGCGGTACGCCGATCGGGACGATGAGCGCGGCCGCGAACGCGATCCTCGTCGCTTGCGACAAGCCGAGCGTGAAGTCACGCAGGAGCGGAAACGTGACGATGAGCGCGAGAGCTACGACCTCGAAGACGCCAACGATCAGAATCGCGCGTCTCCCGAGGTGGCGCGCGAGCGACTCGGCGAGATAGCTGCCGATGCCTGCCGAAACGAGCAGGGTGAAAAGCACCGTGGCCATGGCGTAGATTGGAAAACCAATCAGGAGAACGAACTTGTACATCAGGACCAGCTCGACGATGATGAACCCGGCACCGAGACAGCCGAAGTAGATGATAGTTGGGGCTGCCCCGACCGATCGCAGGCCGCGCCGACGAAGCCAGAGGAGAGGCACGAGCAGGAAGATCCCGGAAGCCACCAACGAAATTCCGCCAAGCAGGTACAAGTGCACCCGCTCCATTGGCACATGCCCGCGCAAGCTTGCGTTCAAGAACTCGGCGGTGGAGCGGGGCACGAGATCCGTCGTGTCGTTCTCCGGCAGCGGCTGGAGATTCTTGCGAAGCTCGCGAAAGAACGGCCAGTTGTCAGTCGGAGGTCGCACATCGTACGGGAGCGCGCGCGCGAAGCTCTCGTCCAACGGGACGCGAAAGAATGGGTCGGGGATGTTCCGCGCCTCGGGCTGTCCCGGCGCGTAGATGATTTGGTATGTGCGCGTGTCCGGAAAGGCCGGGCCAAGGAAGCGCCGGATGTCGTCGATCTCGTTGGGTGTCCACTCCGACCGTTTGATCAGGAAGGTCGGCATTGGGCCGTAGCCGGTGGTGATCACCAGATGGCTGCGGAACGTGTTACCTGGAAACAGCCTGTTCCACGCCTGCGCCGCGGTCGTGAGCAAACGCGGGAACACGAAGTAGTTGACCTGCAGGATCCCATCTGGAGTGAGGTGCGACAAATAGTCCTCATACGCCTCGACGGTTTGCAGATAGACAGGTTGCGCCCCGCCCGAGCCGTTGGCCAAGCTCGACACGGTGTGGTTGCTGTGGATCTGGATAACGTCGTAGAGTCGATTCGATTGCTGCAGAAAGCTCCGGCCCTCGGCGCAGGTCTCGGCGACACGCGGGTCGCTGAATATCCGGCCGATGTACGCGGCGTAGCGATGCTGCGTGAGACTGACGACGGTGCAGACCATCTCGACCGCATCCACGTGCGCGGCGCCCCACGCGAGGGCAGCCAGCGTCTCCTGGCCGCCAGCGCTACCAATCACCAGCGCGCGCGTCGCAGCGTCGCGCTTCAGCCAGTGTGCCAGCGCGATATACTTGCCGCTGTTGTAATGGCTTTGAGCGCGGAGCGTGTCGAAGTACTGTCGCCGTAGCGTGGCGAGGTCGCCATCGAATTGGTACAACCCGGAGGACTGCGACCCGCCGTCGTAAACGATGCGCTTCGCGAAGCTGACCCCGCCTGGCAGCACGTCGATCTTCGAGATCGGATCCCAGCGGGAGAACTCGGAGCGCTGCGCGCCAACAAGGCTCACACCCCTCTTCTCGACCAAGTTCTTGAACTCGATCTGACGTCCAGCGACGACGCTGCATGCCACCAGCCCGATCGCGGCGAGGGCGCCAGTATAGCGCGAGGGGGCCCGGGGCGCGGCAAGCATCGCTGCGAGAGCCCCAGCGGCAGCGATGACCAGAAGAGTACCGCCGGCGCCGAGAAGCGGTGGGAGCACGAAGATTCCGAGGCACCCTGCGCCCGCGCCGACGAGATCCCAGAAGTACAGACGGTGAATGTCGTCCGCACGCCGCGAGATGACGGTTGAGATGACAAAACCGGATGCGACAAACGGCGCCAGCAGGAAGAGATACAATACGCCGAAGTGCACGAGCTGCTTCACGGGGTGGTCTACCAGCAAATCGATGCTGGCGCGCGAGTTTATGAGAACGGGAATAAGGAGCAATACGGCCGCGGCAAATGCCGCCGCGGCTCCGGTCACAAGACGCTCCGTCGCGACCTTTGGCATCGGCCAGATCAACACACACAGACCCGCCAATCCGAAGCCGAGGATCGCGCTGCTCACAATGAGATAGGCGAGGTTGCTATAGAGGATGACATCTAAAATCCTGGTCAGCGTGAGCTCGAGGAGGAGCGTGGCGCCGGAGACGGCGAACAGAACGCCGTAGAATCGCCTTTCGCTTCTTGTCGGAGGCATCGAGCGCTCGACGTCGGGCGGGATCTCCTTCCCCCTATGCGGTTCAATCATTGGTGCGCCTCGCTCCGAAGAAAGACGGCCGCGACGGCCGAGTAGCCGTGCGTCGACCTCGCTTGATGCGCGCGACGCATGAGCGGCTCACGAAAACCGAATTGTGAGGGGGCTACGCCTTCGGAGGCGGCGGGTCGGGAGAGGTGATGAGAGACGCCGGGACGTGGAGCCGCATCGTTGATACCGTCGCGATGTGCCTCGCAGGTGACTCGACCGTCAGCGCGCTCGCGATCCCGAGCACCATCGCACATGACGCCAGTGCACCGCAGCAGTCCGGATTGGGAGACGTCCCACAAGGCGCCCGATGAGGTATGGGCATGCGGTCGTGGTGGTGTGCCGCGGTGCTGGTCTGACCGTCTTCCTGCATGTGATGGGCATTCGGCAGTCCCGAACCGGCCAGCGCGTGCGCGCATTCCAACGCGGCGCTCGCCACTGTTGCGTTCGCCAGAAGCAGAATAGCGACAAGACCAATCGCACGACGCCCCATATGGTCAACCTAGCGCGGCTCGTGCGTCAGTGTAAGGCGCCCGCATGCATGAATCCGTTCGGCGTGCTGGGCTTCGCGACGGCAGTGTGCGGGTACCTTGCCCTTGCGGTTACCGCGGAAGTTAACGACGTGGGGGTGCGGCCCGTCGCGACCCATTCCGCCCAAGCGCCTACGCTCGCAGTGGACGTGGCGATCGTGCGCGTTGCCATCGCAATGTTGCGCTCGGCGCGCTGGCCGTCGTCGTCGCCTTGACGGCGGTCACTGCAACAGCGAGAGTGGTGCTTGTCCTTTCGGGACTGTCCTTCGTGTCACTCGCGGTGGACTCCGGATGGGCTTACAAGGGACTCGAACGGGGGCACGGCGTTGCCGCGGCCATGACGTGATTATCGACAACGAGGAAGAGCATCTTCAAGAGCATTAACTTCGTCGAGAAGCGGCGAATCCATGACGGCGGAAGGGTGATCCGGTCGCACGGCTGCGGCTTTCGCAACGCTTCGCTGCGGCAGTACGCGCAGGAACTGGCGGCTGCGGACTTCGAGGTACGTCATGCAGAAGATCGGGGCAATGGCTTTGCCGCGATTGTTGCTGTCCCTCGCGCAGCGAGGAACACGTGACCGTGCCGGAGCGCGAACCGAAAACCCCTGCTGATCCGGCCAGGAAAGAGGGCTTCCGCCCGGACATCGAGGGGCTGCGTGCGATCGCAATTCTCCTCGTTGTCGCATTCCACGTGGGCGTGCCCGGCCTGCGCGGGGGATTCGTCGGAGTCGACGTGTTCTTCGTCCTCTCCGGCTATCTGATTACCGGCCTCCTAGTCAAGGAGCTGCGCAAGACGGGCGAGCTGCGCATCCTGAACTTCTACGGACGCCGAATACGTCGGTTGTTGCCTGCAGTCGCCGTCATGATACTCGTCGTCGTAGTCGCCGTCTCGACCCTTCTTTCACCCGATGAGCGCGAACTCTATTCGCGCGCGGCATTTGCGGCCGGTGCATACGCGAGTAATATCTGGTTTCAAATCACCTCGTCCGATTATTTCTCCCCGGCGATCGAGGGAAACCCGTTTCTCCATACGTGGTCTCTCGCCGTGGAGGAGCAGTTCTATCTCGTATGGCCGCTGCTGCTTCTTCTGACATTCCGCATATCCCGGTCGACGCGAGCGCTGGCGACCGTCATGATCGCACTGTCCTCGGTGTCATTCGCCGCTGGCCTGTGGATGACTGCCCACGCCCCGCAGGCCGCCTTCTTTTCCTCCCCGGCGCGGGCTTGGGAGTTTGGCATCGGCGGGTTGGTCGCACTCGCTCCCGGGATGAACCTCGCGCGGTTTGCCAAAATAGCGGGGGCGCTTGGTGTGATGGGGTTGCTGACTCTCCTGGCCGGGGCAGTGGTCTTTGCTTCAGACGCTCCCTTCCCAGGCTCAAGGGCGCTTGTTCCGGTCCTCGGGACCGCTGCGATGCTGATATCGGGGGTGACCACATCACCGATGGGCGGCGTCCGTAGAATTCTTACCGCCCGGCCGTTCCAGTACATCGGACGCCTGTCCTATTCGTGGTATTTGTGGCACTGGCCAGTGCTGGTCCTGGGCGCAGTCATGGTGCCCTCGCTCGGCTTGGCCGGCCGTGCGGCCCTTGCGCTCGCAGCACTCGGGATCGCGGCTGTGAGCTACTCGATGATTGAAGCTCCGATCCGGTTCAGCGGCTATCTCGCGGTCAGGCCGCTGGCGACGCTCGGTCTGGGCGCAGCCATCACGCTGGGCACGATGGGAGCGAGCAGGTTCGCGAAAATCTCGGCCATCGCAGCTGCGAATACGCCGGAACAACGCGTCATCGATATTGCGCGCGCACCAGCAGGGGCCGAGTTGACGGCGTCTGGATGCTTTCTCAAGCGCGAGGACACGGATCTGCGTGACTGCGCGTTCGGCGACAGAACCGCCCCCACCACTATAGTGCTATTTGGCGATTCCCACGCAGCCCAGTGGTTTAGTGCGTTCGAAGCTGTCGCGACACGGCACCAATGGCGCCTGATCGATTTCACCAAAATGGGCTGTCCCAGTCCCAACGTGGATGTTCGGCTGTGGTCGATAAAGCAAACGCCGTACCCTGAGTGTTCCCTTTGGCGGAACGCCGCGCTGCAACGCATCGTCGAGCTAAAGCCTGCTCTGGTGATCCTCAGCAATTCGGATAGTCACGTGACTCCCGCCTGGAGTACCGGGTCGCCGCGCCTGAGTCTAATGGAGTGGACCGATGGAATGCGAAAGACGCTGATGATTCTGGATTCTGCCGGAATCAATGCGGTGATTCTGCATGACACGCCCGGCCCGAGATTCGATGTACCGACCTGCCTGTCGCGAGCGGCGGTTCGGCGGGGCTCAGCGCAGAGCTGTGAGGCGCCTCGCGTCTTGGCGATCAGAGAAGATGTATTTCAGGCAGCGAAAGAGGCGGCGACCGGTCTGGCGCATGCTTCCTGGCTGGACCTCACCGATGACTTCTGTGGTCCAGTAGTCTGCCCGGCTGTGCTCGGGGGGACAATCGTCTACGGTCAACCGGGGCACATTTCACACGTGTTCGCGCGCGCGATGGCGGACACAATCGCGCAGCGGATTCTGCCCATCGTGATTCATCAAATGCGAACTCAGCGTGCCGAGATGCGTCGCCGGACTTTTGATTGACGCCTGTCTCCGTTAGACTGCTCTTATGGTCCGGCGCATCTTCGCAGTTGTCGCAAGCTTCTCGATGCTTCATCTGTCCTTCGTGGGGGGCGATCTGACTTGCGCAGTCCATGGTGGCCATCAGCAGCCGTCTGTCGCTGACGTTCACGACGGGATGTCGCAGCACGATGGGGCCATGCACCACGCGCCCGGTGGAAAGGAATCGTCTGACTGTCCGACGCCGAGCCAGGCGCACTGCTGTGACCTCCTGGCCACGTGCGGACTCAGCTTCGATGCCAGCCGCGCTGCCGAAGGGGTTCCCCTGTTCTCATCGCGGGCCGGCCTTCCGCGCGGCGCGGCGAGCGCCCTGATCTCGCGTTCACGAGGTCCTGAACCTCCGCCTCCGAAGGCGTAAGGCCACACCAGCCCGTCCACAATTCGGCTTTCGCAGATCGCCGCGCCGTGCATACGAGCCGCGCGCGATGGCGACACGCAGCCTGAGCCCGATGCGGCTCCCGTCTGCGCGGTGACTTTCACTTGGAGACCACGATGTACACGTACAGGTTCTGCGCCGCCGTGCTACTCGCACTGGCTGGTGTTGCGTCCGGCACCGCCCACGCGCAGGCACGCCCGGCGAGAGACACAATGAAGACAATGAAGGGCGACTCCACTCGGCGCTCCCCTCCAATGCGTCAGCCGATGCCGATGCCCCTGCCCGGCTCGTCCCCAATGCGCGGAATGAAGCCAGGCCCGCTCGGAATTCCGATGGACCGCATGGGCTCCGGCACGACATGGATTCCTGATGCCGTCTCACTCCCCTCGCGACATGCCACGTTCGGCGCGTGGGACGTGATGCTGCACGGATTCGTCTTTGCCCAGTACGACAAACAGGGCTCGGGATCGAACAACCCCCGAGGCGCCGAACAGTGGGGAAGTCTCAACTGGGCCATGCTCATGGCGTCGCACGATCTCGCTGGCGGGCGCCTGCAGCTCCGCACGATGCTCAGCCTCGACGCGCTCGGCGTAACGACTCAGGGCTATCCGCTGTTTGTGCAAACAGGCGAGACCTATAAGGGTGCCCCGCTGCACGACCGGCAGCATCCGCACGATTTCTGGATGGAGCTTGGCGCGCTCTACGAAAGAGCCGTCGCGTCGAATCTTGGCCTTTCGCTGTACGTGGCGCCCTCCGGCGAGCCTGCGCTCGGCCCGGTCGCCTTCATGCACCGGCCGTCGGCGGTGGACAACCCCATGGCGCCGATCGGACATCATTGGCAGGACGCCACGCACGTCAGCTTCGGGGTGGCAACGGCTGGCGTCTTCACCACGCGCTGGAAGGCTGAAGGATCAATCTTCAATGGCCGCGATCCGGACGAGAATCGGTGGGACTTCGACTTCAATCCCCTCGACTCGTACTCGGGACGGCTCACCTTCAGTCCCGACTCCGCCTGGAGTTTCACCGGCGGATATGGCTTCATCCGGAGTCCCGAGCCGGCCGATCCCGGCCATTCCATGCATCGGATGGTTGGATCCATCCAATACGGACGCCGCATCGGATCCGACGGTCAGTGGGCGAGTACCCTCATGTGGAGTGCGAATGCACACTCTGACCAGACTGGCCTCTCCGAGAGCGCGCTCGCCGAGAGCGAGCTTGTTCTCGACCTGAAGAACACGATTTTCGCGCGTTCGGAGTTCGTGCAGAAGTCGGCGGACGATCTGGTACTCACAGGCGGCCCGGGCGGTTTTTCACGCAATCGCTCATTTGACGTGGGGAGCATTTCGCTCGGATACATTCGCGAACTCCGTGCGTGGCGCGATGTGACTCTCGGCTTGGGCGCCAGCGCTGCGCTGAACGTCGTCCCGTCGAGTCTGGAGTCCTTCTACGGCTCGCGCACTCCGATGGGGGGAATGATCTTCCTGCGGTTGCGCCCCTCCCGCGCCCGCAACGCCGCGATGGGGGGAATGCGCATGATGGACCACATGGAGGGCGCCTCGAATGGCACCGCCAGCCGATAGCTGGCTCTCCGAGCGGTTCGGCCTCCGAGGACTGGACTACCAGGTTCCCGCGCGCGCCAACCGGCTCGACTTCATGCTCGGCGGACTGACCCTCACGACGCTCGTAGTGTTGGCGTTGTCGGGAATTGTATTGACACAGTTCTACAATCCAGCGCCACTCGGCGCGCACGATTCGATGCGTTACATCATTTCGGGCCAGCCCATCGCGTCCGTGCTGCGTGACTTGCACGTGTGGAGTGCGTCCGCAGCGCTCGTCCTCGTCTTCGCGCATCTGTCTGCTGTGTTCTGGCGCCGTGGTTTTCGGGGCCCGAGGGAAGCACTGTGGTGGAGTGGTGTCCTGCTGCTTGCGCTCCTCTTCGGGCTCGCCTTCACCGGCACCGCCTTGCGCGGAGACCAGGATGCGGCAGAGGCCATCGCCCACGGCGTCGCCGGCGCGAAGATCGTTGGCGCGGCGGGCGCCCTGTTGCGGCCTGATTTCACGCCGTCGTCGCCCTTGCTGTCCCGACTCTACGCCCTGCACGTGTCCGTCTTGCCGCTGGCTTTGGTGGGCCTCATGGCACTGCACCTCTGGCTCATCCGTCACCTTGGCGTGAGCGCCGGAGGTTCGAAGCGGACCGCGTTTCACGCGCATCTGCGACTCCTCTCGGGCATGGCATTCCTGATCGTGGCGATCGTGGCCACGGCCGCGCTCGTCTGGCCGGCCGCGCTTTCGGCCCCCGGGGTCGCGGGATTCGAAGTCACAAAGCCGTTCTGGCCCTTCCTGTGGATTTACGCGGCGGAGAATCTGTTCGGGATGACGGGCCTGCTCCTCGCGCCCGCGGTGTTGTTCGGTTTCCTCGCACTGGTCCCGATCGCCGACCGGCGAAATGGCGGCGCGGCGTGGGCCACACGCGTCGTGGGCGTTGCGCTCTTGATCCTGATGATCGCGGCGATTGTATACGCGGCGGTCGCCCCGGGGCAGAGTCATCTCGGTATGAACATGGGAGGATCGTGAGATGTGTGTGAATACATCATTGCGGTATCTGCTCTCGAGGCGTGCGCATCTCGTCGTTCGCGGCGCTGTCATGCTCGGCTGCCTGCCCGCCGTCCTCGCGGCAGCGGCAATGCACCCCGAAGGATCCCTCAAGCTTGCCACCACGATCCTCAAGGTCGGCGATTCGCTTGCCGTCACGGGGGAGAAGTTTGCACACAATGACGCCGTGACCATGGCGCTCATCGGCGTGGCTGGCCGCATTGAGCTTGGCACTGCGCCGACCGATTCCGCCGGAGGCTTCCACCGCAGCTTCTTCGTGCCTGGAACGACAAGGGCGGGACAATATCGCCTGGTAGCCGAGGCCGTGGATGGGGACGAGGTCGCGTCGGTGGACGTTCTGGTGCAACAGGTCGGGGCCGCCGAGTCAATGGAGGGGATGTCCGCCGGCCCTATGCCTGCGGGCATGCCGATGGATTCACGACCGACGGGCGAGCCACTACAACTCGTGCGCGCGAGGAGTCGCGCAGTCACGATGACGGCAAGCCTGCTCATCCTTGCGTGCCTCGCGGCTGGGGCAGCCCTGCTCCGGAAGCCGCGCGCTCACTCTGTGGAAGGCCACTCATGACCTCGACATCTGTCCTGCGCCGGATCGGCGCACCCATCGCTATTGCGCTCGTGGCGACGCTCATTTTGGTTGGCATCGTTTCTGCCCACGATTTCTGGCTCGTGCCGAACGCGCTCGCGTTTGCACCCGGCGAGCAGCTCGAGATTCTCGGTCAGTCGGGAACGAAATTCCCGACGAGCGGCGGGCCGACGCAGGCGGCCCAAGTCGCCGAGGCGCGGATCGTCAACGCGTCCAGCGACGACCGGATCACGGATCTCTCGGTGAGCGGAAAGTCACTTGTGATCCGGCACAAGCCGGCCTCCGCGGGACAACAGATCGGGGCGATCGCGCTCGTCTCGCGCAGCGCGCCGACCACTCCGGACCGGCTCCAGCGCTACATCGCGGGGGAAGGCGCCCCGGAACTGGCCGCGCGATATGAGAAAGACGGTACGTTCCCGAAGTGACTCCATCGGCGTGCGCCTGCTGTTCCATGCCAAGCCCGTCACCAACGTCCACCTGCGAGCGGGATCGGCGCCCCCCGCGGCGGTGAGCGGGGATTCCGCGGCACTTGCGGCGGCAGCCGCGCGCGGGGCAGGTCATCGTGACCGGCGCGGATGGCGTCGCAAAGCTCAGGATCAGTGATGTGGGGCTGTGGAACGTGCGCACGCTCTATGCGGCACCGATGACCGGGATGCCAGGGCACTGGGAGACGTTTTTTTCGACGATCGTGTTCAGCGTGAGCGACGGTGGCCGTCGCGCAGAGGATAGCGCCCGAGCGTACGGTATCACTACTTGGGTACCGACGACCCCACAACGCGAGCGGCCCCCTTGTTCAGGAGGCCGCTCGCGCGGGAATACGGATCTTCAGTTGTCTCCTGCGATAGTGCGGGCGGCTGGACTCGCCGCCGGTTGCGGCTCGACTAGGCTGCCTTCGCTCCCTGCACCGCCACCGCCGGTGCCGTCACAGGTACAGGTACTGAGGCTGGTGCCACCGACGAAGTGACCGGCACAACCGCAATCGGCGGTGTCGCGGGTGGCGCAGCCACTGGCGGAGTCGGGGCCGGCGCCGGAGGGACCGCCGGTGTCTTGGTGGTACCCGTCGGGACACCGGACTTGGCCTTCACCCGCTTGGCCTGCCGCCACGCCGCCAGCAGATCTGTCTTGCCCTTGAGCTGCTTCACAACGAGCGCGTTCAATACGTGGACGTCGGTGCTTGCGATCGTCAACATGTCCACCACGCCCTGCGTCGCCTGCTTGACCTGCGTGAGCACCACGTCACGCGCGACGACGGCCTGCTGCACCGCAGTCACGCTCGCCTGCAACTCCGCGATGAAGTCCTTGGGCAGTTGTTGATCGAGGAAGGTCTGCGTGTACTGCCCCGCGGCGTTCGCCATCGCGGTGCCGGCCGCAATAAGCCCGGCATCACTGATGCGCCGCACCGGCAACCGCATGTCCACGATCAGAGGCATGGTGCTGAGCCTCTTCTTCGCGATGGCGGCGATGGGCTGCATGTGCTGCACGCGCAGCTCCTCGCGCAACGCGTCCTTCAACTTCGTGCGGCTTGTGGCCGCAGTCTGCGCCTCCCCCTGCTTGGCGGCGGCCTGTGCGAGCGCGATTACCGCCTGGTCGAGCGCCACGCGGGACGTCGCCTTGTTGACGGTGCCGAGCGCGTCGGCGTTCGCATCCAGGAACCCCTGGATGCGTTGCAGGGTGGTGAGGCGGGCTTCCTGCCTGGACTTCATACAACCTCCTGTGGAACGGGAATGGGCGCGCAGAGAGAGTGAACCGCCGGCGTGCGCGCCCAATGCGCCGGCGGAAGGGTGATGGTCGTGTGCCACGGCAGGGACAACGATTTCAACAGCGGCGTCCCCGGATTCGTGATGCAAATGCGCGGTCGGGCGGTGCGAGCCGCCGGAACCTGAAACGGCGTGCCCGGTCGGTTTGTGCGGGTGGGCGGTTCATGGGTGGCGCCCGCGCCGCCGCCTGCATTCTCGTCGGTCACACCGTGTCGGTGCGCGGTCCGGCAGTACCCTTGCGCGGTCCGAGAGTGCGGGTGCACGGTCGGGCGGTGCGGCCGCGTGGTCCGGGAGTGCCTGTCAGCGGCCCGGTTGTGCGTACCGCCGGACCTCGGGTGCTAGCTCCCGGACTCGCCGTCCGGATCGTCGGCCCGCCAGTGTCGGAGGGCAGACCCCTCGGAGGAGGCGTCGGTCCGCACTTGCGAGGCGCCGGACCGGTCGGACATTGCGATGGACCTCGGGGACATTACGACGGTCCGTTTTTCCGTCGTCGGTGAACGGACGGCGATTGCAGGGCGCCAAGCCTTGACTGCGTCATGGCCTCCCGGCGTCTCAGCGAACAGATCGTATCTCCAAGGGGCACATGGAGATCAGACCGGGGAACGATTTGTGGCTGGCCGCGACGGTAGGGTGATCGTCCCCGAAGCTATCGCATTCCCGATGGTCGTACGCCGCCGTTCACGGCGAGACCCCCGCATTCGTACTTCCCCTCGCGACGAAGGCGGGGTTCTTGGCGGTCGCTCCCCGGGGCCGGGCTGGCCGGGAATGATCGTGGCTTCCCCCTATGTTAACCCCATCCAAACAGGCCCTTGTCAAGGTGTTCTCTCACATCTTTCCACCGTAGGTATTTTTGACAGTCGGCCCACCGACCAGACGAGCCGTGATTTGTCGGTGTACGCACCGTCTCCTTCCTGGCACTGTTCGGCGATCGTCTCGAGCGGCGCGGGAAAGAGAAGCCATCCAGCTGCAGTCGCCGCAGGGGACATCGAGGAGGACGCGGGTTCCCAATGTTGTGAGCAATGGCGGGAGGGCCAGGCGAACGTACGCCGTCACCGGGTCCATCGCGACTCAAGTCGTGAGGCCCGTCCGGGCCAATGTGTTGTTCGTTTCGTGACATTGCAGCCCGCGACACCCCTTGCGCGGGATGCAAGCATCCACTTGCTTGTGGTGCAAGTAATCACTTGCATTCGCGGCCGACTGACGCACGCACGCACCAGGGCTCCCGATGACCGCACCTACCCGCGACCATATCCTCGCCGCCGCCGCGCGCCTGTATGGCGAACACGGCTTTCGCGGCACCACCACACGCCGGATTGCCGAAGAAGCCGGGGTTAATGAAGTGACGCTCTTCCGGTTGTTCGGCACGAAGACCGCGCTGCTGCTGGACGCACTGCGGACCCACGGCACGGCGGCCGAGTCCGCCGCGTTGCCGGCGGTGCCCTGCGATCCGCTGCAGGAACTCACCGACTGGTGCGCCCACAAGCGCCGGTCCATCAGCCAGATGCGCTCGATCATTCGCAAGGCCATGAGCGAGTACGAGGAAAACCCGGAAATGCCCAAGTGCATGACACACGGGGCCAGCCAGACCTACCAGATGCTGCGCGGCTATATCGAACGCCTCGCCAAGACGGGGTTCATCAAGAGCGATGCTGACGGGACCGCTGCGGCAGCTATGCTCATGAGCGCCGTGTTCCACGATGCGATCGCGCGCGACATGATGCCGATCGGGTTTCCCCAGCCGTCGTCGGCGGCGCCGGGGATCTACGCGCGGCTCTGCCTGCGGTCGCTCGGCTATGACCCCGCGGCGGCGAAACAGACAGGCAATGGCCGCCGTCGCAAGATCGCTGTGGTCGGATTGGGCCTGCTGCTGGGATCGCTCCTGGCACCGGCGTGCGCGATCGCCCAGCAGCCGGCCGCTGCCGGTGCCGCAGTGTCAAGGGAAATCTCCCTCGCAGACGCGCTCCAGCTCGCGGCGCGCGTGAGTCATTCGGTGCGCACGTCCGAAGCGGGGGTCCTTCGCGCGCGCGGCCAGCAGTTCGGGGCGCGCGCCCAGTACCTGCCCCAGATCAATGCGTCGGTCAGCTACCAGCGGACGATCGAAAGCCAGTTCCAGGCGATCAGCAAGCAGAGCAGCGGCGGTGGCAGCGGCGGCAAGGACACGAGCGGCAACAGCCTCGCCAACAGCCCCATCTCCAAGATCTTCGCGGCGCCCAATACGGCGATTCTCGGACTGACGCTCGCGCAGAACGTCTTCACCGCAGGCCGGCTCGCCGCGGTGAGCCGGGGCGCGGACGCCGCGCGGACCTCGGCCGAGGTCGGGCTCGACGCGGCCAGGGCACAGGTCGCGCTAGACGTGGCCCAGGCCTACTACGATGCCGTGGCGAGCGAGCAACTCGTGCGGATTGCGGACAGCACGCTCGCACAGACGGAACGCACGCTCAAGCAGATCGAGTTGTCCAAGTCTGTCGGGTCGTCGGCCGAGTTCGATGTCTTGCGCGCGCGTGTGGCCCGCGACAACCAGCGGCCCGTCACGATCCAGGCGCTCGGCAACCGCGACCTGGCGTTGCTTCGCCTGCGGCAGCTGGTCGGCATTCCGCTCACCCAGCCGCTCACGCTCACTACACCGATCCGCGATGAGGGCATTGCGCCGCCCGAACCCCGGGCCATCGATCTCACCGTGCCCATCGCGATTCCAGGCGGGCCGCAAGGCATGGTGCCCGACACGAACGTGAACCACCGGTCGAGCGTGCGGCAGGCCGCGGCGAATGTCACGGCACAGGACTACGCGCTGCGCGCGCAGAAGTGGAACAGGCTTCCCACGGTGCAGCTCAGCTCGAACTACCAGCGCTTCGCGTATCCGCCCGACGGGACATTCCTGCCGAACTCATTCGCGGCGTACTATCCAAACTGGACGGCGTCGCTTGGCGTTGCGTTCCCGGTGTTCTCGGGCGGGCGGCTCGAGGGCGACAGGATGGTGGCCGAGGCGAATCTCGCCGAGGCCAGGCAGTCGTACGAGCAGGTAAAGGAGTTCGCGGCACTCGACGCGCGCACTGCGCTGAACCAGCTCGAGCAGGCGCAAGCCGGCTATGCCGCGAGCGTGGGCACGGATGCGCAGGCGGCACGCGCTTACGCGATTGCAGAGGTGCGTTTTGCCGAGGGGATTTCCACGCAGGTGGAGCTGCAACAATCGCGCACGCAATACGAGCAGGCGCGGCTGAACCGCGTCCTCGCCGCGCGCGATCTCGAAGTGGCGCGGCTGCGCGTGGTGTTGTTGAAGGATCTGCCGGTGAGCGGCGCAACTGCGCCGGCGGCCAGACGGTGACGGTCCAATGAGCACTCAATTGAGGATGCACTTCATGCACGCCCTCCGCTCCATCTTCGTTCCCGCCATCGCCCTTGCCATCGCGGCATGCAGCAAGCAGTCTGCCGACGCGGCGGCCACCGCGGGCCCGTCGACCGTGAACATCGGACCGGAGGCGATCGCCGTCGTCGCGGCCGCGACGATCAGCAGCGGGCCGGCGATTTCAGGATCGCTCACGGCGGAGAAGACGGCGTCGATCCGGGCCGAGGTGGCCGGGCCCGTGGTCGCGGTGCTCATCGAGCCGGGTGTCCGCGTCGCCAGGGGCACGACGCTGGCGCGCATCGACGATTCCGCCATTCGCGAGGCGTGGCTGTCGGCCAGGAGCGGCGTGACGCAGGCACAACTCGCGGCGGACATTGCCAAGCGTGAGCAGGACCGGGCGGAGAAGCTGCTGGCCGCGGGCGCCATTGCAGAGAATGCGCTCGAGGCGGCCCGCCGCAACAACCTCGCGGGGCAGGCGCAGCTCGACGATGCCAGGGCGCGCTTTGCGGCGGCGCAGAAGAATCTGGACAATACGGTCATCAAGTCGCCGTATGATGGCATCGTCAGCGAGCGACAGGTGAACGCGGGCGACAACGTGAGTCCGGGCACGCCGCTCTTCACCGTGGTGGATCCGGGCAGCATGCGGCTCGAGGGAGCGGTGCCGGCGGACCAGCTCGCGGCCGTTCGCGTTGGGGCGCCGGTGAAGTTCGCCGTGACAGGCTATCCCGGCCGCACCTTCGAAGGGTCGATCACGAATGTGTACCCGAGTGCCGACCCGCAGACTCGGCAAGTGCGCCTGAACGTGCGCATTCCGAATGCGGGCCGGGGGCTCGTGGCGGGACTCTACGCCACGGGGCGTGTATCGAGCGTCACGCGGAAGGGGCTTACGGTGCCGCTCAACGCGGTAGACCAGCGCGGGCTCAAGCCCGTGGTGCTTCGGCTCAAGGGTGGGAAGGCCGAGCGCATCGAGGTGACGCTTGGCATGCGAGACGAGGGCACGGAGAGCGTCGAAGTCACGGCCGGTGTCGCCGCTGGAGACACACTGCTCGTGGGCGCCGCACAGGGCATCACGCCGGGAACGCCGGTGAAAGTCTCGCGCGCCGCGCCGGCATCCGACCTGCAAATCAAGAAGTAAGGAGACACCGTGTTCATTTCCGATTTCGCCATCAAGCGGCCGATCGTCACCATCGTTTCAATGGTGGCGCTGGTGGTCTTCGGCCTGTTCTCGCTCATGCAGCTGCAGACGGACGAGTTTCCCGACATCCAGCAGCCGATCGTCAATGTGGCGGTGCCATATCCCGGCGCCTCCCCCGACGTGGTGGAGCGCGAGGTGCTCAACCGCATCGAGGAGGCGGTCTCCGGCATCAGCGGGGTCGACCGGATGCAGGGCACGGCGCAGGATGGTTTTGCGAACCTGACGGTGTTCTTCGTCTTCGAAAAAGACATCCAGCAGGCGTCGCAGGACATTCGCGACAAGATCTCGGCAATCCGCGACCAGCTGCCGCCGGAGATGAAGGAACCGATTCTCTCCCGCTTCGACCCATCCGACCAGCCGATCGTGCAGCTCTCGCTCAACTCGAGCACGCTCGATGCGCCGAGCCTCACGCGCCTTGCCGATCCGGGCATGACCAAGGAGCTCCGGGGGATTCCGGGCGTCGCCGAAGCGTCCGTGGTGGGAGGCGTCGTGCGCGAGCTCACGGTGGAGATCAGGCCCGACGCCATGCAGTCGGCGGGGGTGAGCGTCGCGCAGCTCGTGACGGCACTGCAGCAGCAGAACATCGCCGCGCCGGTCGGGAAGGTGAACGGCGCGCTCGACGAGCGATCGATCCGTCTCAAGGGCAAGCTCGAGACGCCGGAGGACTTTCTCGCTCTCGTGGTAGCCGAGAAGAATGGGCGCGCCATCCGGCTCGGCGAAGTCGCGAACGCGAAGGACGGAACAGCGGAGCCCGCGTCGGCGGCGCTGTACAACGGGCGCGACGCCGTGGGGCTGCTCGTCAAGAAATCAAAGGGATACAGCACCTCGCAGGTCGCTGCCGAGGTGCTCAAGAAGGTGGCGGCGATTCGCACCACGCTGCCCCCGGGCACCAAACTCGACATCGTGCAGAACTCGGGCGACCGCGTTGAGCGCTCCGTGGCCAACGTCGAGGAGGCACTGATCGAGGGCGCGCTACTCACGGTGCTCGTGGTGTTCCTGTTCCTGAACTCGTGGCGCTCCACCGTGATCACCGGACTGGCGCTGCCGGTGTCGGTGCTGTCGAGCTTCATCGCGGTGAACGCGTTCGGGTTCACGCTCAATACGATGTCGCTGCTCGGGCTTTCGCTCGCGATCGGCATCCTGATTGACGACGCGATTGTGGTGCGCGAGAACATCGTGCGCCATATCGAGATGGGAAAGGATCACTTCCGCGCATCGCACGAGGGCACCAACGAGATCGGGCTCGCGGTGACGGCGACGACCTTCTCGATCGTGGCTGTATTCGTGCCGATCGCGTTCATGGGCGACGTGGCCGGCCAGTGGTTCAAGCCGTTCGCGCTCACCATCGCGTGCTCGGTGCTCGTCTCGCTCTTTGTGTCGTTCTCGCTCGACCCGATGCTTTCGGCCTACTGGGCCGACCCGCAGGTCGAGGCACATGAGCGGCGGAACCCCATCGCGCGCGCCCTCGACCGGTTCAACATGTGGTTCAACCGGCAGGCGCAACGCTACACGAAGGTCATCGGATGGGCGCTCGATCACCGGGTGATGATGGCCGTCCTCACGTTGATTGCGTTCGGTGGCGCCATCGCGCTTCAGGTGAAGTTCGGCGGGTTCGGATTCGTGCCGGAATCCGACCGGAGCGAAGTATTCATCCAGGTCCAGACGCCGCCGGGCTCGAACCTCGAGTACACGCGGATGAAGAGCGAGGAGGCGGCGCGCCTCGCGCGCAGCCATGCGGACCTCACGGCATACACGTTCACGACGGTTGGCGGGAGCGGCGCGGGGCAGATCCCCGGGGGCGCCGTGAGCGCCGCAGACCTGGGCAGCGTGTACGTCCACATGCAGAAGAAGAAGGACCGCCATCTGAGCCAGGCGCAGTTCGGCGAGCTGCTGCGGCGGGAGGTGGCGAGCATTGGCGGCGCGAAGGTCTTTGTCTTCACGAGCGGGTTCGGCGGGGCGCGCAAGCAGATCCAGATGGAGCTGCGCGGCGCCGACGCGCGCGTGCTCGGAGGGATCGCTGACTCGGTGATGGCCATCGTGCAGAAAGTGCCGGGCGCCGTGGACGTCGGGCTTTCCACCAAGGGCCAGAAGCCGGAACTCGAAATCAGGCTCAACCGCGCACTCGCCGGTTCAATGGGTGTGACCGTGGGACAAGTCGCCCAGTCGCTACGCCCCGCGTTCGCGGGAATCGACGCGGGTGACTGGGTGGATCCCGCGGGTGAGAACCGGAAAGTGAGAATCCGGCTCACGCCCGAGGCGCGCACCAGGACCGCCGACATCGAGCGGCTGCCGCTGGTGGTGGGCGGGCAGAACGGCGCGCGACAGAGCGTGATGCCATTGGGCCAGATCGCGACAATCTCACAGGGGCTTGGGCCGGCGCTCATCAGCCACCTCGACCGGGACAACGTCGTCGTGGTGGAGGCGAACACGCAGGGACGCTCCCTCGGCACGGTGAATGCCGAGATCCAGAAGGCCCTGGCGGGCTTTTCGCTGCCGCCGGGCTACCGCTTTACGTCGGGCGGCGAAGTGCGCGATCAACAGAAAGTGTTCAGCCGGATGTTCGCCGCGATGGGTCTGGCGGTGCTGCTGATGTACCTGATTCTGGTGATGCAGTTCGGCTCGTTCCTGGAGCCGCTCGCCATCATGATGGCGCTCCCGCTTTCGCTGATCGGCGTGGTGCTCGCCCTCCTCATCACGGGGGGCACGCTGAATATCATGTCCATGATCGGGGTGATCCTGTTAATGGGGATCGTGGCGAAGAACGCGATTCTGCTCATCGACTTCGCGAAATGGGGGCAGGAGCGCGGCCAGCCGCGGCGTGAGGCGATCATCGAGGCGGGGCGCGTGCGGCTCCGCCCGATCATGATGACAACGCTGGCGCTGATTGCGGGAATGATTCCCGTGGCGCTCGGGCGCGGTGAGGGGGCGGATTTCCGCGCGCCGCTGGGCCGCGCGATCATCGGCGGCGTGATCACGTCGACGTTCCTGACGCTGCTGGTGATTCCTACGATCTACGAGATTCTCGACGACTGGCGGCTCAAGATCGCCGGGTTCATGAACTTCCCGAAGCGGCCGACAACTGAGGAGTACGCGATTCCCCAGCAGGCAACGAGGGGGTCGCTGGCGCCGGAGGCGAAGCCGTAGCGGCTATTTCCAGCGAAACAGGCGCAGCGCGAGGCCGAAGCAGACCACGGTCCACCCCGCGATGATGGCAAGCTCCGGAACGATATTCGCGACTGATGCCCCCTCCAGCATGTTCGCGCGGAGTGCGTCGTTCACGGCGGTGAGGGGGAGGGCGTGCACGAGCGGCTGCATGACGGCTGGGAAGTGGCTCGAGGAAAAGAACACGCCGGAGAGAATCCACATCGGGAGCATGGCTGCATTCATGAGTCCCGACGCGCCCTCCACGGTCCGCACGCGCGACGAGATGAGCAGCCCAAGTCCGCTGAAACAGAGCGAGCCGAGCACGCAGACGAGCGCCAGCACCCACAGCGGGCCGCTGAGGGGCACGTGGAACGCGACTACGCCGAAGCCGATGAGCAGCGAAACCTCCAGCACCAGCAGGACGAGGCGGGACAGGAGAAACGAGAGAAGGAACTGCGCGCGCGACATCGGCGTCGCGACGAGCCGCTTCAGCAGCTTCTTGCGCCGCATGTCCACCAGCGCAAAACCGAGTCCCCAGACGCCGCTGCCGAGGAGATTCATGCCCAGCAGTCCGGGAATGACGAAGTCGATGTATCGCGAGCCACGCTCCGTGACATGGGTGTCCACGACGGGCAGCGGATCCACGCGTCCCAGCGCGCGTTGCAGGGCGTCGTTGAAGAGCACGCGTGCGGTGCGTGACTCGTCGCGGGAGGGGTCGAAACGATAATCCACGCGGCCGGCACCGGCGTCCACCGCCACAAGCGCGACTCTGCCCGCGCGCAGCGCAGCGATCGCCGAGTCCATCGTCATCGCGCGGACCTCGATTCCCTGCGCCCCACTCAGCAGCTTCACGAAGTCGAGCCGGTTCGGGGCTGGGCGTTCAACCACGGCCACGACAGCCGAGTCGGCGCCGCGACTGCGGAAGGCGATGCCCAGACCCGCGGCCATGAGGATTGGGAAGATGAAGACCCAGAAGAGTGCCTCGGGTTCCCGAAGGAACTCGCGGAAGCGGACGAGCGTGAGCTGCACGAGCTGGGAGTCGCGCCAGGTTCTGTGGGACACGCCCCGTGGTTCATTCATCGCGCAGGTGCCTGCCCGTGAGCGATACGAACACGTCTTCGAGCGTCGCGGAAGAGGTACGGACCTCGGTGACGGGGGCCCCGAGTGCCGCAATGAGCTCGTTCGGCGTGCCGCGCGCGATGATCTTGCCGTGATCCACGATGGCGATGCGGTCGCAGAGCCGTTCGGCCTCTTCCATGTAGTGCGTCGTGAGGACGATTGACCGGCCTGACGAGCGGAAGCGCTCGATCACGTCCCACATCTGGCGGCGGGACTGCGGGTCGAGGCCGGTCGTGGGTTCGTCGAGAAAGAGCAGTTCCGGATCGCCGATGAGGGCGCAGGCGACCGCGAGACGCTGCTTTTGGCCGCCAGACAGCGCGCCGATGCGCGCCGTGGCCTTGTCCGCGAGCTGCACCATGCCAAGCACGTGGCCCACCTCGTGCGGCCGCTGGTAAAAACTCCGGAAGAGCGTGAGCAGTTCGCGGACGGTGAGTTTCTCGGAGAACTGCGTCTCCTGGAGTGAAATGCCGATGCGCTGCCGCAACGCGTCGGCGTCCTGCTCCCATGTGCGGCCGAGCACCGTGACGTCCCCCGAATCGCGCTCGAGCAGACCTTCGCAGATCTCGACGGTGGTTGTCTTGCCGGCACCGTTGGGTCCGATGATTCCGAAGCATTCCTGCGGCCGCACCTCGAGGTCGAGACCGTCCACGGCAACGGTAGCGTCGTACGCCTTCCGCAGGCCGCGGACGGCGAGCACGGAGGGGCGCGGGTCGGTGGTCATGGAGGGGTCAGGCTCCGGGAAAGAGAGGGGAAATCGAAACAGCGCGGCAGGGGGGCGCAACGCGTGGGCGGGGACCGAGGGCTAGCAGGGTGCCTTGAGGAAACAACGATTGCTTGGACCCGCCAGCTGTCAGCTTGGGGAGCGGTCAGACAACGACCGCGGCGACCGATCAGCCTGACGAACGCGACGAAGTCGCCCGACGAGCATTCGGCGCACCTCGATGAGCTGACGGTGGCACGCTACAAAGTCGGAGGCTGGAGGCAGCCCGGCATCGGCAGAGAAATGGAGATGGTATTCCAGCTCGGTCGTGGACGCGATGGCGATCTGAAGAAACTTCCCGAAATCGCGATCGGTCGCACGGGCACTTCCCTCCGCGATGTTTGCCGGAATGGAGAGCGCGGCGCTTCGGATCTGTCCAACCAACCAAGCTGATCAGCTGTCAGCTCCAAGCGCCGCTCATTACCGCCAAACGCGTGCCGGTCTTCTCGCGGGCCTGCACCCACCAGAGCCGCCATTCGAAACCCACACCCCGATTCCCGCGTATCAGACAGACAACCCCGGCCGGTTTTCCCAGGAGTCTCCACATGCTCGCCGTCTTGCCGATCGTCCTTCTCCTGCAGGTCCAGGTGCGCGTCGGTGTCGGCGATCCCAGGAGTCCGGACAGCACGCGAATCCGGCGTGCGGCTGCGGAAGCGCAGATCGAAGAGATGGGCGACGACACGACGACACGAAGGAAGCCGCACCGGGTGCCTGTAACGGCGCAACATCTCGCCACGGCGTTTCACGACACCGGCGCACGCAACCTGCTTCATCGGGCGCGCCTCGCGCGCCTGGTGCAGGACTCGCTGCTCGTCGGGTACGACGCGAACACCTACCAACGAATCTCGGTCGGCCTGGGCTTCAAGGCATTCGGGCGCGATCGCCTGCTCTTCCGGCACGAGGATGCGTCGCACGTGCGCTGGCAGCGGGGCCGCGGCGCGTGGGTGGAACTCCTGGGACGACGAACAGCGCTGCCGGTTTCCAGGGAGGGGGAGCGGGAAGCAAACACCGAGATGAGCGACATCTCGCCCATTCCATACTATCCGGGCCGCGAAGCGCTCTGGGTGGGAAGCGGGATGACCAAGGCCGAAGTCGACGAGCGACAGCTCGTCCACCCCATCGCCGAGGGGGCCGAAGCGTATTACACGTACGAGACGGGCGATTCGGTGATCATGACGCTGCCCGACGCACGGCGCATTACGCTCCGCGAGCTCCGCATCGCGGCCCGTGAGCCCAAATGGAACGTGACCGTGGGGTCGTTCTGGTTCGACGAGGAGACCGCACAGCTCGTTCGTGCCGTCTACCGGCTCTCGGCGCCCGTGGACATCATGGCGGTGGCGAAGAGTGAGGACCCGAAGAGCATGAAGGACGTGCCGATCTGGGTGAAGCCCATGCTCACACCGATGAAAGTGGAAGTCTCCGCTATCACGGTGGAGTACGGTCTCCTCAACCAGCGATTCTGGCTTCCCCGGTCGCAGACACTGGACGGCAAGGCGCAGGTCAGTTTCATGCGAGTGCCCATCGCGTTCGAGCAGCGGTTCAGGTACAACGAGGTGAATGGGCTCGACACCATTCCCACAATCGCCGCGGTCGTGCGCTCGCCGGTTGCCGTTCTGCGCGACAGCCTGCGGAATGCCGGAGCTCCGCAAGCCCTGCAGGATTCGCTGCTGCGCGTGGCACGCCGCACGCGTGCCAAGGAACTTGCCGCGGCGCGCGACCGCGAGTGCGCGAGCACGGGCCTGCACACGACGGTGCACACGCGGTACGAGGGCAGCGTACGGATCGTCTCACAGATTCCATGTGATTCGACCAGGCTCGCCAACTCCACGGAGCTTCCCGGCTCGATCTACGACAAGAACGAGCAGCTGTTCAGCACGGCGGACCGCGATGACCTGCTGAAGGCGCTTTCGTTCGGACTGCAACCCGGGTGGGCGCCACAAAAACCCGTCCTCGACTGGGGCCTGGCGTATACCCGCTACAACCGGGTGGAAGGATTCTCGAGCGGGCTCGCGTACAAGAGCGTCCTTGGCCGGGGTTACACCGCCGAACTCGGGGCTCGTGGTTCCGTGGCCGACAAGCAGATCAATGGCGACCTCTCGCTCTCGCGCAGCAATGGCCGCGCTACCCTGCGCGGCTCCGTATATCGCCGGCTCGACGTGATGACGGACTTCGGGACGCCATTGTCGTTCGGCTCCTCCGTGGCCACGCTCCTCTATGCGCGCGATGAGGGTGCGTATTACCGCACCTGGGGCGGGGAGCTTGCCGGCACGCATCCGAAGTGGGGAACGCTGGAATGGCGCCTCTTCGCGGAACAACAATGGAAGGCTGACGTCAATACACGCTGGTCCCTCCTTGGCGGGGCGAACGACAAGCGGTTCATCGAGAATCCGGCGGCGCAGAAGGCCACGGAGTTCGGCGCCGGATTGCGGCTGCACTCGAGCGTCGGCCTCGACCCTGATGGGTTCCGGTTGCTTTCCGAGGTGCGCGCGGAAGGGGCGGGCGGAGATTACTCCTACGCCCGCGGACTCATCGACGCGACGCTCTCGCACGCGCTCGGCAACCGTCTCGCAGGTTCGGTTCGCGCGAGCGCCGGCTACTCGGGCGGCACGGTGCCGGTGCAGCGGCTGTTCTACCTGGGCGGATTGCAGACGGTGCGCGGACAAACCGCGCTGACAGGCATCGGCGACGCGTTCTGGCTCGCGCGGGCGGAACTCGGGTTCGGGGGCGTGGGATCGCGCTTCATCACATTCGGGGACGTGGGGTGGGCGGGCGATCGGCAGAACTGGTCCAGGCCCGGCCGTCCGCTCTCGGGCGTCGGTGTCGGCTCTTCGTTCCTGGACGGCCTGATCCGGATGGACGTCGCGCGCGGACTGTACCCTGCCCGGCAATGGCGCATGGACCTGTACCTTGAGGCGAAGTTCTGAGCTGATTTCGCCTGGAATCGGTTGCCAGCGCGGGAGTTGTGGCGTCCTTAAGCAGCAACGCCACCTCCCTCGACGCCGAGCCCCCACATCGTGAGCACCGCAGCCGCCCACAGCGGCGAACTATCGAACGCCGAAATCCTCCTGTGGCAGGGGAAGTTCAGGCGTGTGTTTGTGCTCCTGCTGGGGTTCGGGACAGTGGCGCTCGAGTGGTCCGAGGTAATCTCGAACGACTCCGTCTTCGCCCGGCGCGTCGGCACCGACTGGGCGATGATAACCTGCATCGTCCTGATTCTCGCGTATGTCGCGTTCAATCAGGCGCTGATCTCGGTGGTTCGGCGGCGCGGGCACGCGGGCAACGGAACGATCGCAACGGCAGTGGCCGCCGACCTGGTCCTGCTGTTCGCCCTGATGTTCGCCGGCACACCGGCCATCGAGTATCCGCGTGTCCTGATCGTCTCGATCTTCACCGTGCAGCTCACGCAGTTGTATTTCGGTGCCCGAGCGACAGTCTACCATCTTGCGGGCGTCACGGTACTGTACGTGGTCGTCGTCTTCGGTGCGCAGCGGGCGGGCGTCGTGCCGAACGCCGCCGAACAGTTCTGGGATCTCGCGCTGTACCTGGTGGGCATGCTGCTGTTCGTGGTACTGCGAGGGCAGATGTCGGAGCGGCTCAATCGCATCATCCGGGTCTTCGACCGCGCGCAACAGGGCGACTTCTCGCTGACGTACGACGAAAGTGGCGACGACATGCCCGACGCGATCACGGCAGTTGGACGTGCGTACAACCGCATGCGCGGGAACCTCGAGGAAATCCTCCTCACCGATACGCTCAGCGGCTGCTACAACCGCCGTGGCTTCGAGAAAATGACCATGCGCGAAGTCTCAAGTGCTGTGCGCAGCGGCCAGTCCCTGGCCGTGCTCGCCATCGACGTCGATCACTTCAAGCGGGTCAACGACGAGTTCGGGCACCTCACCGGCGACGAGGTGATCCGCGAGATGGCTGCGCTCCTGCGGGAGACGGCGCGCCTGGGCGATGTGGTGGCACGGATCGGGGGCGAGGAGTTCGATGTGCTTGCGCCGAACACGAACGCCGAGGGTGCGCAGAGCCTGGCGGAGCGCATCCTGCAGGCATTCCGGTTGCGGAGTTTCTCGAGCGTAGGCGGACGCAGAAAGATCACGATCAGCATTGGCGTCGCCTCGGACGTCGCGCGCAATGACGAGGTGGCCAAGGTGCTCATCGCCCGTGCCGACGAGGCGCTGTACGTGGCCAAGGGGAACGGACGCAATCGCGCTGAACTCTGGCACCCGGGAATGCGCGGGCTGGACGAGGGGGTGTCGATGCGCCGTGATCTGACGGCGGCAAAGGCCGCGCGCGAGGGGCACGCAAGCGAGCACGCGGCCTTCGATTACTAGCGAACGCCTGCTAGCGAACGTTCATCGTTCCTTCGCTCACAAGGACCGCGCTGCCGCCCACGCGCACCGCGGTGAGAACGCCATCGGCCGTGTCCGCCTCGATCTCCAGCCGGCTCGGGCGCCCCATTTCAATGCCCTGGTCCACCGTCCATGCGAGCGTGCCGCTCGATTGCGGCGCACGAGCCGCGAGGTATCCCGCAAAGCAGGCGTTGGCGGAGCCGGTGGCCGGGTCTTCGGCCACGTTCAGCCCAGGGGCGAACATGCGCGCGCGGAAGTGCGTGTCGCCGCCGTCCGGATCCCTGGCGAATATGAAAATCTGTGGCGCCCAGCTGTTCTTGAGCGTGGCTTCCCACTTTTCCAGGCGGACGCGTGCGCGGCTGACCGCCCGCACGGAGCGCAGCGGCACCAGGAGGAACGGAAGGCCGCATGAGAGAGTCTGCGGTGCGAAAGGCGTGGTCAGAATGTCCTCGGCGTTGATCGACAGAATCTCCGCGAGCATGCCTCGCGATGGCGCGGCCGGCCCCGTTTCGGGAAGCCGGGCCACCGAGAATTGCGCGAAGGCAACGGCCTCGTCCGTCGAGCGCACGGTC
The DNA here is from genome assembly GCA_035544915.1 of Gemmatimonadaceae bacterium. Taxonomy (GTDB): domain Bacteria; phylum Gemmatimonadota; class Gemmatimonadetes; order Gemmatimonadales; family Gemmatimonadaceae; genus Fen-1231. The sequence continues at coordinate 32,528 of DASZZO010000080.1, forward strand.
ACCAGCACGGGGCCCACGCCCTCCTCCAGGATCATGCGAGTGGGCGCCTGACCCGCGGCGTGGAGCGCGACGGCTGTACCCACCGTCGGGTGTCCGGCAAACGGAACCTCTCCGGCCGGCGTGAAGATACGGACACGTTTGGCGTGCGCGGGATTTTCCGGCGGGTAGCAGAACGTCGTCTCCGGGTAATTGAACTCCCGTGTGATCGCAAGCAGCATTTCTTCAGGAATGCCGCGCGCGTCCGGAAAAACTGCCAGCTGGTTGCCGCCGAAGGGCACCGACGTGAAGACGTCCAGTGTTACGAAGCGATAGGAGCTCACTTGGCTGCCATGAACGGATACCGATAATCCGTGGCAGGGGCGAAGGTCTCCTTGACCGTCCGTGCGTTCACCCAGCGCAGGAGGTTGAGCTTCGACCCGGCCTTGTCGTTGGTGCCCGACGCGCGTGCGCCGCCAAACGGCTGCTGGCCAACCACGGCACCGGTGGGCTTGTCGTTCACGTAGAAGTTTCCGGCCGCGTTCCGGAGCGCCGCGTGCGCATCGTGAATCGCCTGCCGGTCGCGGGCGAACACCGAGCCGGTGAGCGCGTAGGGTGACGTCGCGTCGACGATCTTCAGCGTTTCGAGCCACTTCGCGTCCGCATACACGTACACCGTGACCACGGGGCCAAAGATCTCTTCGCACAGCAGCCGGTATGCCGGATCGTCGGTCTGGACGAGCGTCGGCTCGATGAACCACCCCGTGTCACCCTTGGCGCCGCCACCTCCCAGGATCTTGGCGTTCTTCTTCGCGTGGGTGAGATAGCCACTGATTCGCTCGAACGCCTTCTTATCGATCACCGCACCCATGAAGTTGCGGAAGTCATTCACGTCGCCAACCTGGATGTCCTTCATCATCGCGAGCGTGCGATCGCGTACGTCGTTCCAGATGGACTTGGGCACGTACACACGGCTCGCGGCCGAACATTTCTGCCCCTGGTATTCGAAGCCACCCCGGACGATGGCGGTCGCCAGGGCGGCGGGATCGGCCGACGCATGCGCAACGATGAAATCCTTGCCGCCGGTCTCACCCACGATGCGCGGATACGACTTGTATCCGGCGATGTGCCCGCCGATGGTCTTCCACATCGACTGGAAGACCTCCGTGCTGCCCGTGAAGTGCACGCCGCCAAGGTCGGGGTCGGTGAGCACTGCGTTCGACACGGTAACGGCGTCGCCGGGAACGAAGTTGATCACTCCCGGTGGAAGGCCCGCCTCTTCGAGCAGCCGCATGGTGTGCCACGCAGAGAGGATCGCAGCACCGGCCGGTTTCCAGATGGCGGTGCCGCCCATGAGCGCGGGCGCCGTCGGCAGGTTGCCGCCGATGGCCGTGAAGTTGAACGGCGTTACGGCATAGACGAATCCCTCGAGCCCGCGCAAGTCGGTCTGGTTCCAGACTCCCTGCGACGAGAACGGCTGCTCATTGTAGAGTTCGCCGGCGAAGGAGACGTTCACTCGCCAGAAGTCGATCATTTCGCACGTCGCGTCGATCTCGGCCTGGTATGCGGTTTTGGACTGGCCGAGCATGGTCGCGGCCGCGAGGGTGCTTCGCCAGGTGCCGGCCAGCAGCTCCGCCGCCTTCAGGAGCACGGCTGCACGGTCCTCCCAGCGCCACGATGACCAATCGCGTTGAGCGTTCCGCGCGGCCTTGACCGCTGCGCGAACGTCCTTGGCCCTCGCTTTGTGCCACGTGGCGGTGACGTGGCTGTGCTTGTGCGGAGCGGTGGCCTTGGCGATGTCGCCGGTGCGTATTTCCTTGCCGCCAATGAGGAGCGGAATTTCCGGGCATTCGCCTTCCATCGCGGCGAGGCGGGCCTTGAGTTCGGCGCGTTCAGCGCTGCCCGGCGCATAGGAGCGCACGGGCTCGTTGATGATCGGGGGGAGGCGGCGGTTACCGTCGAAAGGAGCCGAGGGCATGGTAGGGGAGCCGAGTGTGCGGCGCAGGTGGAGGATCAGGAGAATCGGTAAAGATACGCGACGCGCAGGTATCGCCCCAAGGGGCGCAGAGTGCGCCGCCTGGAAAGGGGCGGATTTGCCAGGAATCCGCTTTGGGCAGCCACGCCGAACTGCGGCCAGCTGTTCTGCTATTAGTCTCCGATTGATGGAAGGCGTCCGCGACCCGCGCTGGCATCATTTGTCGGCACTCGCTGTGTGCGCGGTGGTGACGGCCGCACAAGCATGCGCTCCCGACGCTGTACGCTGGGAGAGTGAACGACGCTCGGCGCCGGGCGCGGCGGAGCCGGCGGGGGCGGGCGTGAGGCCCGCGCTGAACTCAGCCGCGGAGCTCGCGGCGGCGGCAGCGGCGGCGCCATGGTCGCCGCACGCCATGCCGTCCAGCGCGCCGATCTGCCCGGGGTCGCTGGCGGCCGCGCGTGCGCGCGGCGATACGACCTTCGCCGCGTGGTGGATGCCGCGAGGAGACGGCACTTCGCTTCTCGTTGTGGCGCGCTCGGATGATGGTGGCGGCGCGTGGCGACCGCCCATCGTGGCCGACTCCACAGACCATGCACGCGCGGGATGCGCGCGGCCTCCGCCATTCGTGGCGGTTGATTCACTGACTGGAAATGTCCATGTCGTGTATTTCCTCGTGGCCCCCGAGGGACCGGGCGTGTTCTTCACCCACTCGATGGAGGGGGGCGCCATGTTTCATGAGCCTGTGCCCATTGTGTACGGCGAGCGCCCCTCGGCAGCGTCGGTGGCGTCGCACGGTGACACCGTCGCCGTGCTCTATGAGGATCCCAATGCGTCCGTTCCGCAAGTATGTCTCGCGCTCTCGCGCTCCACGGGCCACATTTTTGATGAGCGGATGAGTGTCTCGTCCGCTAACGCCTCTGCAACACATCCGGCGATTTCGATGCGCGGCCGGCACGTTACCGTGTCGTGGCTCGAAACGGCCCGCAACGGCGGGCCGGCCACCACCGTCATCCGCACCGGCACCATTAACCCCTGATCTCAGCTTGACGCTCGTTCCTCCCGGGCCCCAACTCTCAACCCTCAACTCTCACTCTCAACTCTCGACTCTCGACTCTCGACTCCCAACTCCCAACTCCCAACTCTCGACTGTCCCTTGGACCTCCTTCTCGCCGACGACAATCCCGCCTTCCGGCACGTGCTCGCAGCAATAGCACGCCGCTCCGGCCACAATGTGGTGCGGGCAGCAGCCGACGGACAGGAAGCGTGGGACGCGTTCGAGGAGATGCGCCCGCCGATGCTGCTGCTCGACTGGGAGATGCCAGGGCTGAGCGGGATCGAAGTCTGCGGCCGTGTGCGCGCGTCGGCCGATGGAGACGTTCCGTTCATCATCATAGTGACGGGAAAAACCGGGGGCAGCGACAACCTGATGAGCGCACTCGACGCCGGCGCCGATGACTACGTCTCCAAACCGATCTCCCCGCCGGGCCTCCAGGCACGACTTCGCATCGCGGAACGGCGCATCGCGGTGTCGGCGGCCCGCCGGAACGCCGAAGAAGCACTGCGCCAGTCCCAGTATCTGGCCGGTATTGGCCAGACAACGCTGGCGCTTCAGCATGAGATCAACAACCCGCTCACGGCGCTGCTTTCGCACGCGTCCCTTCTCGAGCAGGATATGGTGGACGGCGCTGAAGAGCGTGCCGAGAGCCTGGCGACGATTGTCACGCAGGCGCGGCGTATTGCCGACGTGGTCAAGCGGCTCCAGCAGCAGGTCGTAAACCCCACGAGCGTCGAATACCTCGGCTCCCAGCGGATGCTGGACATCCGGGCACGGCCCCTCGCGCCGAAGGACGGGTGAGCGAGCGTTTCCTGGGTGCGCATGCCCCCGACGCCGGCGGAGTCGTGCTGGCCGCGAGGCGCGCGGCGGCGGCCGGAATGCGAGCGCTGCAGGTGTTCAGCGCTCCACCCATCTACTACAACGAGAAGCTGGGGGTCAAGCCGGATCGCGCCGCACGCTTTCGCGAAGCCCTCGACGGCGCGGGAATCGCCCCGCGGCACGTGCTGGTGCACGGCGCGTACGTCCTCAACACGGCGTCGCCGGATGAGATCAAGGGCACACGCGCCAGGGGCGGCCTCATGAAGGAGCTCGAGCGTTCGACTACGCTCGGCGCAGGCGGATGCTGCTTCCACCCCGGATCCGCCGGCAGCGGCGACCCGCTCGCGGCCTGCGAACGTGTGGGCGATGCCATCCGGAGCGCGCTCGAAATCGTTGGTGAAACGGGGAGCGGGACCCGCGTGCTGATCGAGAACACTGCCGGCGCGGGACGCACCATGGGGCGGTCGGCGGACGAGATCGCGCACATGCTTGCGCGCGTGCCGGCCGCGCTGCGACACCGGACAGGGTACGGGCTCGACACGTGCCACCTGTTTGCCAGCGGACACGACATCACGAGTTCATCCGCGGCGCAGCGCGCGGTGCTCGATGAGTTCGAGCGAGTCCTCGGCGAGCCGCCCGCGTTTTTCCACCTGAATGACAGCCAGCACCTGTTCGGATCGAACAAGGACCGGCACGCACTGATTGGAGAAGGCGAGATCGGCGTCGAGCCGTTTCGCTGGTTGCTGCAGGACCCCCGCTCGGAGGGGATTCCGCTCATTCTCGAGACACCGCACGAGCGAGAAGAGCTCGCGGACGATGACGCGAGTGCCGACCCGGCGGACTTGCGGATGATGGCGCTGCTCACCGGTCTCCTCTCGACAGGACGGGGATGAAGCGCGTTTTTCAGAGTGAAACTCCCTCTTGCGCTCTCGGAGGGCGGGTTTACCTTCGAGATGTCGGAGTCGTGTTCGCAGGGAAATGAGAGCGAGCAGCGCATCCTTCACCCATCCCTTCGAGGAGATTCGTCGATGGCCGCCAAGAAGAAGGCAAAAAAGGCAGCGAAGAAGAAGACCAAGAGGAAGCCGAACGCCGCGTTCATGAAGCCGGTGCAGCCGGACGCAACGCTTGGCGCCGTCGTGGGGTCATCCCCGATGCCGCGCACGGAACTCACGAAGAAGATCTGGGGGTACATCAAGCGCAACGGCCTTCAGGACAAGAAGAACCGTCGCATGATCAACGCCGACGACAAGCTGAAGGCCGTATTTGGCGGCAAGGCGTCAGTGAACATGTTCCAGATGACGGCCCTCGTGGCGAAGCACGTCAAGTAAGACTGCACAATCGAGGTCAGTCGTAGCGGGGGCGCATCCGGCGGGAGAGGATGCGCCCTCTCGGCTTCCATCAACCTGCGGACCGTGCCGTGGCCACCAAGAAAGCAGAGAAGTCCGCTGGAAAGAATGCGAAGGAGCGAAACGTCGTCGCCGCGGCGCGCGGGGGGAAAAAGCGCGAACGATGGAGTGGTCGGCGCATCTGGGAGAATGCCAGGTCCCTCCTTGGCACCATCGCGATCTTCCTCGTCCTGCGCGCGTTCTTCATTGAGGCCTACCGGATTCCCTCGGGGAGCATGATCCCCACGCTCCTCATTGGCGACTGGCTCTTCGTGAACAAACTCGTATACGGGCCGCACGTGCCGTTCACGAGTTACAACCTGCCGGGATACGCCGAGCCGGCGCGGAGCGAAGTCGTGGTGTTCGAGTCGCCCTATCAGGCCGACGAAGCCGCCATCGGCAACGACGGGACGCCGACGCTCGTGAAGCGCCTGATCGGGATGCCGCTCGACACGATCTACATGCGCGACGGCATGGTGTACATCAACGGACTTGCGCAGCGCCAGGGATTTCCCTCGGCGGACCAGGAGAAGGGCGACCCGAACGAGGTGTCCGACCTGTTCGACTGGCAGAAGAAGGTCGGCCTGAAAGACTCGCGGTTTGGCCCCGCACCTGCGCAACCGACGCACGACAACTGGGGGCCGTTCATCGTGCCGCCCGCCCATTTTTTCATGATGGGGGATAACCGATACCAGTCGAAGGACAGCCGCTACTGGGGATTCGTCCCCCGCAAGAACGTGCGCGGCCGTCCGCTCTTCGTGTACTACTCGTATGTGCCCGGCACCGAGAGTGACCGTCCGCTGCCCTTCATTACCGATATTCGCTGGAGCCGGATCGGGCACTGGATCCGATGACGCAGCAACGTATCCGTCCGTCCCTCACCAGGAGACCGCAATGCGCACCCTGCTCGTGATCACGCTCGTGGCGCTCACACCGTTGGTTGCCGCCGCGCAGACGAAGCCCGAGTTCCTCAACATCAATCCGCAGAGCACCGCCCCATTCACCCCCGCCGTCCGCGTCGGGAACACGATCTACCTCGCTGGCCAGCTGGGAACGAAGGACGGCAAGCTCGCCCCGGGCGGCATCGGGCCCGAGACCAGGCAGGCCTTGCAGAATATCAAGGATCTCCTGGAGAAGGCCGGCTCGGACATGGAGCACGTGGTGAAGTGCACGGTGTTCCTCGCCGACATGAAGGAGTGGCCGGCGATGAACGACGTGTACCGCACGATGTTCACGGCGGGGAAGTTCCCCGCGCGCAGCGCGTTCGGGACAACGGGGCTCGCGCTTGATGCACGCACGGAGATCGAGTGTATCGCGGTGCTGAAGTGACATGATCCTGGCGGCGGCGCTCGCGCTGCAACTCGCGGCGAGTCCCGCCGCGACTGGCAGCGTTGTCGCCGATACGCTCTGGTCGCAGGCGCTCGGCACGCGCAAACAGGTCATCATCTACCTGCCGCCGTCGTACGCGCGCTGGCCACAGCGCCGGTACCCCGTGGCGTACTACCTCCACGGGGTCGACGGCCGCGAAACCGACTGGACCAGGCTCGGGCAGCTGAACGTCGTGATGGACTCGCTCGCGGCAGCAGGAGGGCCCGAGATGATCATCGTGATGCCCGACGGCGATGATGGCTGGTACACCACATGGAACTCGCTCCCCGCGTACGACGCCTGCAAGCGCAAGCCGCCCGCGCGCGAGAGCGCAGAGTCGTACTGCGTGCCATGGCCCCACTACGATGACTACGTGGCGCGTGACCTCGTCCAGTTCGTCGACCGCGCGTACCGCACGCTCGCCACGGCCGGCCGCCGTGCGATTGCCGGACTCTCGATGGGGGGTTACGGGGCGATGACGCTCGCCCTGTCGTATCCGGAGGTATTTGCCGCAGCGGCTTCGCACTCGGGGGTGCTCGCGCCTCTCTATGCCGGTCCTCATCCGTTCAACGGCAATCCCATATGGGCCGGGAGCAGCGAAGCGCTCGAAAGGGGATGGGGACGGATGTGGCCGCTCATCGCGCCCGCATTCGGACGTGACACCGCCACGTGGTGGTCCCGTGATCCCGGGCGCAAACTCGATCGACTCGTCGCGTCGAAGGGCCGCTCGGCCGTGCCTGCGCTGTTCGCCGATGTGGGCACGGAGGACGGGCTGGCCGATCAATCGCGAGCCTTCAAGTGGCACGTCGAGGGGCTCGGGCTCGGAATCGTCTATCACGAATGGCCGGGTGCGCACGACTTC
>DASZZO010000081.1:0-6859 GCA_035544915.1 Gemmatimonadaceae bacterium
CAAGTCCCGCCTCACCGGCGGACTCACGGCCGGCGTGGGACATGGCGTCGCGATCACCGACATCGCACTCAACCTGGAGCCCCTCGACCTCGACCTCGTGCGCGAGCTCCTGGGCGACTCGATTCCGAGAAAAGTCTGGCAGGGCACGCTCACGGGCTCGATCAGGGGTCGTGGCGGACCGCTGGACGCGCTCCGCGTGGACAACGCGCAAGTCACCTTCGTCGATCGACGCGCCAACGGCGCCATCTCTCACGCATCGTTCTCCGGACAGCTCGACCTGGCCCGGAAGTCCGTGCTCCACGGCTTCGACGTCAGGCTGCAGGACCTGGACATCCGCACACTGGGCGCAGTGAACAGGGCTGCGGACTCCCTGCATGGTTTCCTCACGGGGCGCGTCGTGCTCGAAGGACCGACGCGCGACCTGGCGTTTCACGACCTGGACCTGACGCACGTGGATGGTGACTTCCCGCGGTCGCACGTCCGTGGCCAGGGCCGGCTCGCCACCGACGTCAACACGCGCTGGCTCGACGCGACGCTCTCGCTCGACACCATCGCCCTCGCAACGCTCGCCCGCGGACGAACCAGCTTTCCGCTGCGCGGCATCCTGCGCGGCACGCTCGAGCTGCACGCCACGCGCGACACGATGTCCATCGACGCGAAACTGCGGGCGGGCGAGGGCACCGTGACGTTCACGGGCGCGTCACTCCTCGACAGCGTTCGGACCTGGCTGCGTGGCAGCGCGACGCTCCAGGCCTTCGACCCGCGCGTGCTGATCTCGCGGAAGGAGATTCCCTTCCTGCGGCTGGACGGCACCGCGCTGGTGCAACTCGATGGCCATGCGCGTCGCACCGAGGGCCACGTCGACATCGCACTCGACTCGACGAGCAGGATAGGCGACTCGCGGCTGACATTCGCCCGCGTGCGCTCCGGCGTCGATTCCACCGGCTTTCACGTGGATACGGCCGAGGTGCATGCCGTTGACTGGCGGGTGAGCGCACGCGGAAGCCTGGCCCGGACCGGCGTCACGAGCGACACGCTGCGGTTCAAGGCCGAGTTCGATTCGCTCACGGCGCTGCGTTCGATTGTCCTCGACTCGACTGGCGCCTCGCTCGCCGATTCCCTGCACGGCGCAGCAACCGCGGCGGGAGTGCTCGTCGGTTCCCTCGACACCCTCGCGCTCACGGCCGACTTCGGCGTGCGCAACGGCCGCTACGGCAGCCTGACCATACGCCGCGCCAGCGGCCACGCCGCGCTCGAGCGGCTGCCCTCTGCGGCGACTGGCGTGCTCGCGTTCACCGCGGATTCGGCGGCTTACGGTTCCTTCGCCGCCAGCCGCGTGCAGGCGCGCGCGGATGTACGCGGCGGTCGCACGGGACACGTCACCGCCGACATCGCCTCCAGCGACACCGTGTCGACCCGTTTCGTGGCCGACCTGCAGCGCGACGCCGACAGCACGCGCATTGCGGTCGACTCGCTCGGGCTGACGCTCGGCGCGAGCCGGTGGAGCCTGCTGCGCCCTGCCCGCCTGGTTTCGTCGCCGCGAGGCGTGACGGTGGACTCCACGACCTTCCGGAGTGCCCGCGGCGCGACCGTCACGCTTCGCGCGACCGTGCCCCAGGCGGGCCCTGCGGTGGGCGTGCTCCGTCTCGACGGCCTGGCGCCGGCCGACCTCGCCTTCTTCAACCCGTTCTCGCCCGATCTCGATGGTCGTTTCCGCGCGAGCGCCACACTCACCGGCACGCGCGATGCGCCGCACATCGCCTTCAGCGCCGGATTCGATTCGGTCACCATGGGCGGCACCGCCGCGCCGTCCATGACGGCGACGGGGACCTACGAGAACAAGCGCCTCAAGGTGGATGCGCGTGGCATTGGCCAGCAGCGTGAGATGGTGCGCGTGACGGGTGACCTGCCCATCGATCTCTCGCTGCGCTCCGTACCGAAGCGCCTGCTGGACGACTCGCTCAGCGTGAAGATCAACGCCGACTCGGCGACGCTCGTCGGCCTCGAGGCGGTGCTCCCCGGTGTCGAAGGATTGAAGGGCACTTTTTCCGCCAACATGGACGTGCGCGGCACGTGGAAACAGGTGAGTGGCACGGGAACAGTGGGCGTGCGCGGAGGCGAGTTCTTTCTGGCCAGGTACGGCACAGTCGGGCGCGGCATGGTCATGGACGACACGCTCTCGCGCGACAGCCTGCGCATTCACCTGCACGTCTCCGACGGAGAGGGCCGGGCCAACGCCATGTCGGTGGACGGACTTCTGTGGATCGAGAAGCAGCGCTGGCTCTCGAACCTCACCAGTATCGGGAGAAACTTCCGGGTTGTGGACGACCCGCGGTTTGCGACTGCCATCGCGAACTGGCTCGTGCACCTGACGGGGCCGCTCCGCTCGCCGGCGCTCGACGGTGACGCCGCGCTGCTGACGGCCAGCCTCGTGATGGACCAGACGCGCACGGTGAGAACGCTCCGGAGCGACAGCGCCTTTGCGGAGGCGCGGCTGGCGTTCAAGCAGACCAACATCTCGTCGCTGCGTGTCCTGCTCGGCAACGATGTGCGTCTGAAATCAAAGGCCGCGAACGTCCATCTCACCGGCGAAGTCGAGCTGAGCGGAACGATGGCGAATCCGTATGTGGACGGCGAGATCTATGCCGACCGCGGCACGTACCTGGTAGATCTCGGCCCACTGAAGCGGACGTTCCGCGTAGACAGCGGAACGGTGCGGGTCGCCGGCCGTCGCGACATCCCGGCGATCATCGACCTGTGGACGTCGTACATCGTGCGCGGCGTGCAGGGACTGGCGCAGCAGGACATCACGATTACCGCGCATCTCACCGGTACGAGCGATCACCCTTCCCTCGCCCTTGCCAGCAGCGACCTCGGCACTGCGGTCGCCCAGAGTGAACTCATCAGCTACCTGATCTTCGGTGCACCGAGCTTCGCCAACGGGGGGCAGGGGATCTCCATTCAGGGCTCTGCCACGGCGGTGCTCGTGCCATCGCTCGGCGGCGTGGTGGAAGGATTCCTCGGATCGGTCTTCCCCTTCTTCAGCAGCCTGCAGGTGACGACGGTTGCCGGCAACGGCCCGCAAAACCTGACGACGAATCCGCTCGACGGCCTGCTGAACGGGTTCGCGCTCACCGGGGGCCGGCAGCTGGGGAACGAGTCCTGGTTGACACTCTCGGGCGGCGTATGCGGCGGGAGCCGGCTCGCGTCCACGCAGAGTCCGCCGGGCTGGGGTTCCGTTTCGGCCGAGTACCGTCCAAAGAACAAGCTCTCAGCCGTGGCGTCGTTCGAGCCGGTCGGATCGGCGTGCAACGGCGTGGGGCGGTATCAGTTCGGCCTGGATTTGTTCAGGGACTGGAAGTACTAGAACACCTCCTGGCGCGGGACCCCGGGTTCTGTGCGCAGGCGGTCTCATGACCCTCTGGCGTTCCGATCGCTGACGCTCCACTGTACGTGCGCGCCGCAGCCGCCCCGTCTCAGTCGAGGAATACCGGAATGAAGCAATATCTGGCCGAAGCCATTGGCGCGTTCTTTCTGGTCTTGACGATCGGGTTGTGCGGGAACCAGGGCGTGGTGGCAGCGCCGCTCGCCATTGGCGCGGCGCTCGCGGTCATGGTGTACGCCGGCGGCCACATCTCCGGCGCGCACTACAATCCGGCCGTCACGCTGGCCGCGTGGCTCCGCGGCGCGCTTCCGGCGCGTCAGGTCATTCCGTACTGGGCGGCACAGTTCGCGGGTGCCATCGTGGCGGCGTTCCTTGTGCTCAAATTCACGGGGCGCGCGCTGCACGTCGCGCCAGCTGACACCGCGGGCTGGGGCGCCGTATTGCTTGGCGAGGTGCTGTTCACGTTTGGCCTCGCATATGTGGTGCTCAATGTTGCGACCGCCAGGGAAACGCAGGGTAATGCGTACTTCGGCGCCGCCATCGGCGGGACCGTCATGGTCGGCGCATTTGCGATGGGGGGGATCTCCGGGGGTGCGTTCAATCCGGCGGTCGGCCTCGGGCCCGCGATCGTGGAAGCGATGCTGGGGCAACGCCCCCCCTCGTCGCTCGCCTGGATCTACGCCGTCGGGCCTTTCGCCGGCGCCGCGATTGCAGCGTTCGTCTTCAAGTTTCAGCATCCGGGCGAATAGCGCGCCGTCACGACCCGAGGCCGAACACCTCCACGAACGTCAGGCAGTTGCCGTCGGGGTCGCTCACCGAGAACTCGGTCGTCCCCCACGGCGTGGCGGCGATGTCACCCTCGGAATCAATGACCGCGCGCTCCCGATAGGCGCTGTAGAGTTTGCGTATCTCGGTCACCTCGATGCGGCAACTGGAGTGTTTTGCGAGGGCCGGGTCATCGGTGCGCCAGAAGTGGACCTCGATGGCGTCGCGGCGCACGCCGCCGTACGAGCCGGCATTGAAGTCCATCCGGAAGTCGAGCTTGTCCACGTAGAAATCAATCGCGCGCCGTACATCGACCACCGGAAGCATGGGAATACCGCGCGCGAAATACGGGTTGCCGGCGAGCGCGGCTGGCGTGACGGGGCGAGGGGACATGTGCGAAAGTTTCGCCTTTCGCACCGCGACTGCAAGCCACATCTTCCGCACCATCAACGAGCCCTCGATCGGAGCCCACATGCGCGCGACCCTGCTGGCCCTCATCATTCTCCTCCCAGTCGCGGTCGGCAGCTGCCACACGGCGGCGTCTCCTCCCGCCGGACCGTCGGCCTCGGTGTCTCCATCGGTGTCGTCATCGGTATCGCCATCCGATCGAGCCATGCGAGGGGACTGGCGCCCGCTTTTTGATGGGAGGTCGCTCGACGCGTGGCGCGGCTATCGCAGCCAGACCATCCCGAACGCGTGGCACATCGCCAATGGGACGCTGGCGAAGGAAATGCCGGTGGGCGACATCGTTTCCAGGGACGAGTTCGGCGACTTCGAACTCGAGCTCGAATGGCGAATAGGCGAAGCGGGCAACAGCGGAATCTTCTATCGCGGCACCGAGGAGTACGACCACATCTACTGGACGGCACCGGAATACCAGCTGCTCGACGACCTCAAGGCCGAAGACGGCAAGCAGCGCATCACGAGCGCGGGCGCGGTGTACGGGCTTTATCCATCGCCACCGGGGCATCTCAAGCCCGTTGGCGAGTGGAACAAGACGCGCATCGTCGCCCGGGGCGCGCACATCGAGCATTGGCTCAACGAGGTCAAGCTGCTCGAGTACGAACTCTGGAGCCCCGACTGGGAGGCGAAGGTGAAGAGAAGCAAGTTCGGGGCCTGGCCCAACTACGGCCGCGCGAAGAAGGGACACATCGCCCTGCAGGGTGATCACCAGGGCACACTCGCCTTCCGCAATATCCGCATCCGGGACCTCAACTGATGGGCACCAAGGGCAAGCTCTCCGTGATGATGTTCCTCCAATATTTCGTGTGGGGCGCGTGGTTCGTCACGATGGGCACGTACCTGGGCGCCACGCGGCATTTCAGCGATACGCAGATCGGCATGGCGTACGGTGCGATGGCCATCGCGGCGATTGTCTCACCGTTCTTCATGGGGATCGTGGCCGACCGCTTTTTCTCGAGCGAGAAACTGCTCGCGATTCTGCACATCACGGGGGGCGTGGTGATGTGGTTCGTCTCGCAGCAGACGGAGTGGGCGGTGTTCTATCCGCTGCTGATCGTATATGCGCTCTGTTACATGCCGACGCTCTCGCTCTCCAACTCGATTTCGTTCCACCACATCAAGGATCCGGCGCGCGAGTTCCCGCTTATTCGCGTGCTCGGCACCATCGGCTGGATCGTCGCGGGCACGGTCGTCGGCAAGGCACTCCACGCGGACGCCCTGGCCTTGCCGATGCAGCTGGCCGCGGGTGCGTCCATTGTGCTGGGCCTGTTCTCGCTCGCGCTGCCGCACACACCCCCCAAGGCGGCCGGCGCGCCGTTCAGCGCGCGCGACGCGCTCGGCCTCGACGCGCTCCAGCTGCTCAAGAGCCCGGATTTCCTCGTGTTCGTGCTCGGCTCGTTCCTGCTGTGCGTGCCGCTGCAGTTCTACTATGCCTTCGCGAATCCGTTTCTCAATGAGATCCGGGCGCCCGATCCCGCGTTCATCCAGACCTTCGGGCAGTGGTCCGAGATTGGATTCATGCTGCTCCTGCCGTTCGCGCTCCGCCGGTTCGGGATCAAGATCATCATGCTCGGCGGCATGCTGGCGTGGTCGCTGCGCTACTTCGCGTTCGCCCATGGCGACGCGGGCGCGGGCATGTGGCTGATTTACGCCGGCATCCTGTTGCATGGCGTGTGCTACGACTTTTTCTTTGTGGCAGGGCAGATATATACGGACCAGCGCGCGGGACCGCAGATCCGCGCAGCTGCGCAGGGGTTCATCAATCTGGTGACCAACGGCGTGGGCTATTTCCTGGGCGCGAATGTGTCGGGGGCAATCGTCAATCACTACGCCACCGCCAGGGCGGCGGGCACGGTGACGCACGACTGGTTCTACATCTGGCAGAGCGCCGGGTTTGGCGCCCTCGCGGTGTTCCTGCTCTTCCTCTTCCTGTTCAGGCCACGCGGCACCGCGCCTTTTGCACCGGCAGTATCGTGACCGCGCGTTGAGCGTTCTCGTCGAAGCGGCGGTTGACACGTTCGAGGATGCCGGCGCGGCGGAGCGTGAGGGCGTGCACCGCATCGAGCTGTGCGGGCCCTTGCATGAGGGGGGAACGACGCCGAGTGCCGGCCTCATCGCGCGCTGCTCGGATCGCCTGCTGGTGTCGGTCTTCGTGCTCGTTCGGCCCCGCGCGGGGGACTTCGTCTACCGCCTTGACGACATCGAGATCATGAAGAAGGACATTGCCGTCGCCAAGGAACTCGGGGC
>DASZZO010000082.1:0-14695 GCA_035544915.1 Gemmatimonadaceae bacterium
GACTGCGCTCCGGTCTCGCCGATGAGCTGAGCCGGTATTGGGCGTGCGTCGGCGCAGGTCACTGGGCCCGGATTGTCTCAGTTCTTGAAGCCGATATCGCGTTTCGGGCACGCGAGATGGCAGTCTGCGGGACCGGTCCGATGCTCAACCGTCTGCACGCGATGGTGCGCTACGAGGCCGGCGCGATCTCCGTTACTGCGGGCAGTGACTCCGCATGTCATTCACGCGGACGGGGATGGGTATTGATGCCGTCGGTTTTTACATGGCCGACCGTCCGTGTAACGACCACTGACCCGTGGCGCCCCGCCATGTCATATCCGGCCCGTGGCGTGGCGGAGGTCTGGGACGGGGTCCCACCGGTGGGCGAGGATGCGCTCGGTACGCTACTCGGACGGCGCCGCGCGGCGGTCCTGGCGGCGCTTGCGGTCCCGCGAACGACGCTGGAGGTTGCCGGGCGGCTCAGCATCACCCCCGGCGCGGCGTCGCTGCATCTGAGCCGGCTCCACGAGGCACGAGTTGTCGACCGGATGCGTGCGGGGCGGTACGTGTTCTATGTGGCCAATGACTGTGGCAGAGTGATCATCAACGCCGCGCGGTAAAAGCGCGCTAAAGCGATGTTCAACTCTCCAGCTTGAATCGCCACTCCTGATAGGCCCGTTCAATACCGGGTCCGAGAAACCCGATATTGAACAGCAATGCGAGGCGCGCGTCCCCCTTGGTAAACCGTGCCCTGAGATCGTCAACGTGCACCGCCTTGCGCGTTTCATCG
Source organism: Gemmatimonadaceae bacterium (assembly GCA_035544915.1). Classification (GTDB taxonomy): domain Bacteria; phylum Gemmatimonadota; class Gemmatimonadetes; order Gemmatimonadales; family Gemmatimonadaceae; genus Fen-1231. Next base: position 770 of record DASZZO010000082.1, read on the forward strand.
AGCGTGAGCCCTCGACGCACTGCGTCGCCGACCTGTGCACGCACGGTGTCCAGGAGTGATGTCAGCAGCGTGATGTAGGTATCGTCCCGCTCGATCGGGCCATGGCCCGGGACAATCGCCGCCGCGCCAAGGCCGTGGATTCGCTCGAGGGCGGCGCGCCACTCACCGAGAAAGCTGCCATATGCGTACGGCGTCGGTGCGACAACGAGGTCGCCGGTCACGACAACGCGCGCGTCAGGCACCCACACCACCGCATCACCGCCCGTATTTCCCCGACCAATGAACATCACGTCGACATCCCGATTGCCAAGATGTAGGCGGAGCCCGGTATCGAAGGTCACATCCGGAGCCGCTACTCGCGCGCCTCGCCACGCGGACGCCGCGAGCTCAGCATCGACGACTGCAGAGCCAAAGGCGCCCCGCTCCGGGGCGGTGAGCGGTGAGCCATCTGCGTGCGCGGCGCCCTTCAGCAGATCGCGAACGTTTCCAACGACCGCGCTCGAATCTTGATACGCCGCAAGGAAGTCGGGTCCCTGGCGGACGATCTCCGCGCGCGTGTATGCCGTGCTGACCACCGAGATGGCGGGAAACGCTGCGCGATACTCCCCGTTGCCCAGCCAATGATCCGGGTGCCAGTGGGTATTGACGAGGTAGCGCACTGGCATTGTCGTCTTCCGCCGAATCTCGTCGATCATCTGCCGCGTGAGCCGGGGAAAGTGGCCCGCGTCGACCACGAGGACCGCGCTATCCCCGATGATTACCGTGGAGTTGCCACTGACGACCGTTCCGTATGCCAAGGGCGCCACAAATGTGAAGATTCCATCGGCGACCTTCACGGTCTCGTAGGATGACGTCACGCCGGATCCGGTCACCACTTGTGGCAACTCATCCGGCCGTTGGCCAATCGGAACCGCCGCGAGTTCCGAGTAGATGCGGGAGACGAGTCCTCTCCGGTCGGCGAGGGCGTCGGTTGGTGGCATCGAATCCGCGCCAGCCTCCACTGTTTGCGGGGACTCCCGGCGTGACACGGCCGAACGAACACGGTGGACAAGCGCAGCCAGCTCCCGGCGCGCTCGACGAATATGCGCTGTACCCGCCTGGACCGGCCCATGCCCCGGCACGATCAGCGCGGGATCGAGCGCCAGCAGCTTCGCAAGAGTCTGGACCGCGCTGACCGGATCGCCGTCGCTCGCATAGAACGGTTTCAGCCCGAGGTCGCCAACGATTGCAATGCGCTCCGCCGGCAGAAATACGACAAGGTCTCCGCGCGTGTGTCCGCTGCCCAGGAATAGAACGTCGACCTGAGAGCCAGCATGTCCCAATACCAGGCGGCGCCTGATGAGGGTTGAAGGCAGAGTGATGTTCGTCTGCGCCAGCTCTCCCAGCAGCGCTGAGTCTGATACGAGCCTTGCCAGCTCGGTTCGACGACGCTCGCTCAGCGAGTCTCCCTCCTCGGAGCCGCGCCCGAGGGCGGCGCGCGCGGCGGCCACGCGCCCCAGCCAATAGTCTCTTGATCTCTCGAACTGGGCGGCCGCGTGTTCAGTGAGATCATGCGGAACGCTCGTGTGGGCCACGAGCCGCGGTTTCGGCAGCTGTGCGGCAAAGACTCCGTTCCCGAGCGAATGGTCCACGTGCCAGTGGGTGTCGACTACGTACCGGACCGGCAGCGGCGTACGCGATCTGATCCAGCACAGCACGTCGCGCGCGCCGGACCGCGTACCCCCGGGGTCGACCACGACGACCCCGAACGGCCGCACGATGACGACCGATACACTTCCGATGTTGGCCGGCGCGAGCCGGAATACTCCCGGGGCAAGCGAGTCGACGAAGAGTGCGCCCGACCGGCCCGGGTCATTCGCGGCTGTGGTGCCGGTTATTTCACATGCCGCCGCTGCATGCGCCGTCTCGGGCACCGTAAAGGACGTCGTGGCGGCACAGAATAGTGCGAGCAGCAGGCGCATCGGGATTGATCGTAGATGACACGCATCGACCTGGGGGGCGCAATGGCAAGGAGAAGGGATGCCACGGATGCCACGGGTTGCGCGAACGATTCTGGTTTTCCTCACGCCATTGCGCGGACGTCGAGGCGCACGGCGCGCGCACGATCACCGCCGAGCCGGCGGATCTTCCTTCCACCACCACTGCGGCGGAAGCGCCCTGGCGCGCGGCCACAACTCATCCAGCGTATTGCCGTCGTAGAGGCGGCCGTTCTTCATTACGTAGCGGATGGTGTTCGTGTTCCGGATGTCCGTCAACGGGTTCATGTCGAGGACCTGCAGGTCGGCCAGCTTGCCGACCTCGAGCGACCCAAGGTCCTTGGCCAGGCCGATCGCGTCGGCGCCGTGAATCGTGCCGGCGCGCAGCGTCTCGAACGCCGTCATCCCGCCCGACTGCATCATCCACAGCTCCCAATGGACGCCGAGTCCCTGCAGTTCGCCGTGCGACCCGAGTCCCACGCGGCCGCCGGCCTTCACCATCTTGGCGAGCTGCTCGGCGTGCCCCTTGAAGATGTACTGGTCGTCGCGATTGTAGGTGAGGGTCTTCCACGAATCGAGTTCGTCGTGCGGCGTGAAGCGGCGGAGCTTCTTGTCGTCGTCGAGATTGTAGTGCGTGAGGTAGTAATCCCGCCCAATGGGACCGCCGTAGCCGACGATCAGCGTCGGCGTGTACGTGATGCCGCTCGAGGCCTCCAGTTGCACGACGTCCTTGAAAAGCGGGAAGACCGGCATGGCGTGCTCGAGCCCGGGATAGCCGTCCTGCATCAGCGTCAGGTTCATGGTGAGGTTCGACCCACCTTCGGTGGTGGTCGTGAGCCCCAGTTCCTTTGCGGCCATGATCACCCATTGCCGCACCTTGCGGTCACCGGCGAGGTACTGCTTGATCGTCTGCGTGTTGTAGTGGTCGGCATAGCGGCGAAGCACGTCGCGCGCCTCGTCGAGACTCTTGATGTTGTCCGCGGCGAAGATGCCCGGACCGGTCGAGTAGAGGCGCGGACCTATAAGAGCGCCGGTCTCCATCAGGTCCGTGTACGTCAGGATGTCGGTGGCCGATGTCTGCGGGTCCCGCTGCGTGGTCACGCCGTAGGCAAGATTGGCGAGGAGCTGCGTCACCTGATCGCGGTGCACGCCCCAACCGAACCAGTTGTGCGCGTGGATGTCCACGTAACCGGGAATGATCGTCTTGCCGCTGACGTCTATCACGCGTGCGCTCGACGGCGCCCGCACTGAACCGCTCGCGCCGATCGCCGTAATGCGGTTATCAACGACGACAACGTCACCCTTTTCGATCACCTGGTCACCCTTCATCGTGACGAGGCGAGCACCCTTCAACAGCACAGCACCGCGCGGTTTGTCCTTGGTCGCTGTGATAGTGACGTCGTACCGTCGCGCTTCGTACGCCATGGACGCTTTCTTCGTCGTATCGCGCGGGGCCGTTGTGGCAGCGCCCGCGGCGCCTCCAGGGGCGCCACCCGCGCCGCCACCCGCGCCGGCACCAGCGCCCCCTCCTATGCCGGCGTTCGCCGCCGAGTCTGCTCGTATGGTCGAATCCCGGATTGCTGTTTCGGCCGCGAGGACATCGTACTGGAAATAGCTGCGGCCGATTGAAAAGAACGCGGACCGTCCGTCGGTCGACCAACCGATGAAGTCGCCACCCACCCTGGTGAGCCGCGACGTGGGCACCGAGCTCGACGTGACCGCGACGGCGGGGGCCTGCCCGACCACAGGTGGTACCGCAATCAGGAATACATTGTGGTTGGCGAGCACGAGTGCGCGCTTCCCGTCTGGCGAGAGGAGCACTTCGTCAGGTGCCGGGGGTGGCGGTGGCGTGGCTCCGGGTGGAAGCGGTTGCGGCGGCGGCGGTGGACCGGCCACGCGGACAACTACCTTGCGGTCGGTGCCGTCGAATCGCATCGACACCAATCCCTCATTGCCTGCCCACACGTACAGGCGCGTGCTGTCGGGCCCCACATGCGGCACATTGCGGCCTTGCTGGGACTGTCCGCTGCCTGCCCACGCGATGGGTGTGGCGTCACCGCCACTGGCCGGAAGCCAGACGTACTCGAGTTCGCCGTTGCTGATGTTGCCGAAGTCCTCGAACTGCCGCATCCGGCTGTAGCGCGAGCCGCGCACCGCCATCAGGCGTGCGCCGTCCTTTGTGTATGCGATCTTGTCGTAGTACGCCACCAATCGCGTGAGCCGCTCGGCTTGGCTGCTGCCATCGGCCCGGACCCGATAGATATTTCCGCCGCCCGTGTCGGTCCATGTCACGTAGGCGATGTACCGCCCATCGGGCGACCAGACAGGGGCGTGCTCCACCGTGCCGCCACGCGTCAGCCGCCGCGGGTTGCGGACCTGGCGCCGGGTGGTGTCGCCCGCAGCGGGCGGGGGATCGAGGTCACCGACATAGACTCCGTCGAGCGCCGTAAAGGCGAGCTGCCGCCCGCTGGGCGATGGCCGCGCGCCTCGAATCTGCGTTACGACGAGCGTCGAGTCATTGATCGGGTACTCGAACTTGGCAAGCGCGCCCATCTGCTGATCGACCTGCGCGGTGAATGGGACGGCGGTCACAGCCCCTGACGGCACATCGACCCGCCAGATCTTTCCATGGAAGCTCGTTATCAGGGCTTTCGAGTCGGGTGTGAAGGCGGACCCGGGATAGAGGTCGCGGTCACTGACGCCGCCGCCCTGCGAGTTGTCGCGCTGCACGTCCATCACGAGCCATCGTTCGTCACCGGTGGCCAGGTCGCGGAGTTTCAGCGCCTCGCGCGCATCGTGTCGCGTGGCGTAGACCAGCCACTTGCCGTCGCGACTTGCCACAGGGCGAAACGCGCCTTCGGTCTCGTGCGAACGGACAAGCGTGCGCCCGGTCTCGCGGTCGAACTGCGCCACTTGATACGGCCCCACGCGGCGCGCGTTGCTCCTGGCGGCGAGTTCCTCGGTTTCATCGCGTGCCGATGTTGCCGCGTCCGGATGCACGCCAGATGCGAGCACGGGCGGAACGCCGCCGCTCACGTTCACCCAGAGGTAACGCCCGTCGCCGCCGGGAGCGGGAGCGGAGTGCGATGGCGTCGGCGCCGCGCCTGCGGTTGCGGCACCTTCGGGGCGAAGCCCGGTCAACTGCACACCCGAGCCGCCGTCCTTGTTATACATCCAGAGCTGCCCCGTACGCATGGCAATGACGTACTGCCCATCGGATGACCAGATGGGCGATGCGAAGTTGATCCGCTCGCTCTTGCCGAGCGCGCGCGGCTTCGAGCCGTCGGCGTTGGCAATCCAGATGTTCTTTGATCCGTTGCGATCGCTCACGAAGGCGATCTGGCTGCCGTCGGGAGAATACCGCGGCTGCTGGTCCCACCCCGGGCCGCTCGTGATGCGCGTGGCCGTTCCGCCGGTGATGGGGAGCGTGTAGAGATCACCGAGAATGTCGAAGACGATCGTCCTGCCATCGGGAGACACGTCGAGGGAGATCCACGACGCCTCGTCCGTGGTGAAGCTGAGCTTTCGCGGCGTGATCAGCGGCAGCGAGTTCGATTTCGCGGCGGCCTTCACGGCGCTGTCGTTCTGCGCGGGCGTTTGCGCGACGAGCGGTGCCGCGGTGGCGAACGCAATCGCGAGGGTACATCCGGTTCGGCGCAGCGAAGTCATCGAGGAGTACCTCACAAGGGTATCGTCAACTTGAGTCATAACCGACGGCGGCAGCAACATGGTATATCATTGGCAATGATCGCCCAAGGACGCCACGAATGCCATTGATGTACGTCGCGGTTTTTCTCGCCGCGCTGGTCGTCGACCTCGTGCCGATCATTGCGCCACCGGCCTGGATGTTGATGCTGTGGCTGCTCGTGAAGTACGATCTGAACCCGTGGCTCGTACTGGCCGCCGGCGTGCCCGGATCCGCGCTCGGCCGCTACATCTTCAGTCTGTGGGTCGTGAAGGCCTCGGACAAGCTGGTCAAGCGCCACAAACGCGAGGAGTTGCTGTACGTGGGAAAGAAACTTGGCCGGAAGTTGTGGCCGAGCTGGATCTTTGTTTTTCTCTACACGCTGACCCCGCTTTCGACGTCGGCGTTGTTCACGGCCGCCGGAATGGCCAAGGTACCGGCAGTGCGCACGATTCCGCCCTTCTTCGTCGGCAAGTTCATCAGCGATGCCGTAATGATCTTCGCGGGGCGCTACGCCATGGGGAGTCTCGGTGACGCGGTGGGCGGTGCGTTCTCGCTGAAGGGTATCTTGTTCATGGTGCTCGGCTTGACGCTCATCGGCAGCGTGCTCTTCATTGACTGGTTCGCGCTGCTCCAGCGCAAGAAGCTCAAGTTCGATTTCAAGATCTGGAAGTAACATTTCTCGCTCTGCCACATGCCAGCGCCCGACCGGCGCGCCGGCGCGGGACATCTCGAACAGAGAGGAATCCATGAAGCTCGCGTTTTCCAATGCCGCGCTTGCGGTCGCTCTTACCCTGGTCGTAGTCCCTGCAAGCGCGCAGGGAACGTTCACGCTGCGCTCGGCCACCATGAAAGACGGCGGCACGATAGGCTTTGACCACGTCTTCAATGGATTTGGCTGCACTGGGAAGAACGTATCGCCGGCACTCACCTGGAGTGGCGCACCGGCGGGCACCAAGAGTTTCACGGTCACGGTCTACGATCCCGACGCACCGACCGGCAGCGGCTGGTGGCACTGGACCGTGGCCAACATTCCCGCCGCTGTGACGTCACTCCCCGCTGGCGCAGGGAGCACCGCCCCGGCTGGACTTCCGGCGGGGGCCGTGCAGGGGCGCACCGATTTCGGCAAGCCTGGCTGGGGCGGTCCGTGCCCGCCGGCGGGCGCCACGCCGCATCATTACATCTTTACGGTATGGGCGCTCAAGGCGGACAAGGTCGACGTCAATGGCGAGTCGAGCGGCGCCATGGTGGGGTACAATGTCCGCGCCAACTCGCTCGGTAGCGCGACGCTGACGGCGCTGTACGGACGTTAGGGCGGGAGCCTCCTCGATCACTCCTGGCGCACATGCGCGGATTCCAGGTCCGATTTCGGCGAGCCCACCGACGCGGGCGGACGTACAGTTAATCACCTGTCGCCATCTATCTGTGACGCTCCCCACCATTCCGATTGCCGCGTGGCACCGGGCGGTTGATCGCCGAGATCCGCGATTCGACGGCGTGTTTTTCGTCGCCATCATGTCGACCCGCATTTACTGCCGTCCGGTGTGCCCGTCGCGATTGGCAAGGCCCGAGAACCGGCGCTTCTTCTCGTCGGCACTCGCCGCAGAGCGAGCCGGATTCCGCGCGTGCCTCCGCTGCCGCCCGGATCTTGCACCGGGAAAGGCTCCGATCGATGCAGTGACGCGCCTGGCCCGCTCCGTCGCCACGGCGCATTGCTGACGGCCCACGGCTCATCGTCGAGACGAGCGTCCCCGTCACTCAGGTGGCTTACGCGAGCGGATTTCAGAGTCTTCGCAGATTCAATGCCGCGTTCAATGCATGCTATCGCGCATCTCCGACGGCGCTGCGGCGTGCGCACCGCCGTGAGTCACGCCTGGCGTAAGAAGTGGCTCACTGCTGCCCACCATATACTTGGACCCGTCAAGAGCACGATACCTTGACGCCCACGGGTCCCTGCACCGCCGGTAAGCCGGCCCTGGTCAGCGCCGCATTCAATCCCTGCAGTTCCTTCGCGCTGATCGCCGCCCAGCTCGCCGCCACGGATTTCAAGTCACGGCACGCCGCGGCGTAGCCCGCCAGCATCGCCTCGGTGGGCGCCTGGTCTGCATTGTCCTGCGCGTTGAGCTGGCTCACCAGGCGGGCGTTCAGCGCGAGGAAGTTTGGCGGCGGCCTCCGGCCACCGCCGAGCCCGGCACCGCCGCCCTCGCTTCCGCCCACCGTGTCCATCTTCGCCCGGAACTCCACGATCGCCTTGGCCGCCTGCGACGCCGTGTCGGATGGCGTGCGCGCCTTGACTACGGCGCGCATCGCCTCGACCTGCTGATACCCGTCCCACGCCGTCTTCACGGCGTCGTTGATTTTCCGGAGCAGTGCGTACTGCGCGCGAATGTCCCCATTCGTTGCGGGAGACCTCGGGTCATTCGTGAGCGTCACCTTCTGCAGGTAACTCCGGCCGTTCACCGTGAGCTTGAAGGTGTAGGTGCCCGGCGGCGTCATGATGCCTTCGGGGGTCGTGGGCGTGAGCCCCGGATTCGCGTTGATTTCGAAGGTGTGGCTGGCGGCCGGCGGTGCGTCCAGGCGCAGGTCCCAGTTCGTACGATTCAGTCCGACGGCCACCGGAAGCGACGGTGGTGGCGCCACCCAGAAGTTTGGGTGCGGCGGCTTCGCCGCTTCCTTCACCGGTTCGCCCGCCACGCTTGACATGTGGCGGAGCGTGGTGCCCGCGGAGTCGAGCACGTCGAGTGTGACCGGTCCCGACGGTTTCGCGTCGAGCGAGTAGTAAATGATTACGCCATCGGGTGGATTGAGCGCATGGGGCACTTCGGGCGGGAACGGCGTGTCGAAGTTCGTGTTACGGCGCGTGCGCACAGTCGGATCCGGTTTGAACAGGTGCACGGGCTCGGCGGCTACCGCCGGCGTGACCTGCCTGAGCACGGCGTAGTCGTCGAGGATGTAAATCCCCCGGCCGTACGTGCCCGCCAGCAGGTCGTTCCCCGCGAACGCAATGTCGCGATAGGAGGTAATCGGCAAGTTGAGCTGCAGCGACTGCCAGTTGTCGCCGTCGTCGAAGGAGACGTACATCCCGCTCTCCGTGCCGGCAACGAGGAGTCCGGCCCTTACCCTGTCCGCGCGAATCACTCGTGCGAAACTCGCGCTCGCCTGGTTGACGGGCAGGCCATTGGTGATGCGCGTCCACGTCTTGCCGAAGTCATGCGTGCGATACAGGTACGGCGTGTTGTCGCCCGCGCGTGAGACATCCACGGCGACGTACGCACCACCGGCGTCGGTATGCGACGCGTCGATGATCGAAATCAGTGCGCGCGCGGGATACGGCAGGTTCGGAATCGTGACGTCTTCCCACGTCTTGCCTTCGTCCCTCGTCACCTTGATCAGCCCATTGTTCGTGCCGACCCAGATCGTTCCGCGGCCCACGGTGCTTGCGGAGATCGTCTCGATGCCTCCGGCCGGATACGAGCCGGGCGGGCGGACCGCCGTGTCGGGCAGCGGCGTCATGCCCTTGGGGTACGTGAGGTCAGGGCTCACCTTCTTCCAGTGCCCGCCTCCATCGGCGGTTGCCATGAGGTACTGGAATCCGGCGAGCAGCTCGTGCTGGTCCCAGGGCGCGAACGCAATCGGCTGCGAGAACGCGGTGCGCAGCCGCAGGTCCGTATTGGCCGCGGGGCTTATGCTGATCCACTGCTCGGACGGGTAACTGACCTTCTCGATCCCGTTGCCGCTGGCGTAGATCGTGTTCGGATTGAGCGGATCGGGTACGATGGTGCCCCATTCCCAGGCGGGCACCGCGCTCCAGTCGTTCGGCGTAATGGCACCGAAGTTTCCGCGGCTTCGCGTGCGGATTGCGCCCGCATCCTGCTGCGTCGCATAGACCCAGTACGGAAAGGAGTTGTCCGCCGCCAGGTGATAAACCTGCTCGTTGGACTGGTTGTACCACGAGCTCCACGTCTTCCCGCCGTCGAGCGTCACGATGGCGCCCTGGTCGACGCCCATCAGCATCCGGTTGCTGTTGGTCGGATCGAGCCACAACTGTTGCGGGTCATCGCCGCCGGGCGCGCCCTTGAAACCCGTGAACGTATTGCCGCCGTCCGTTGACTTGTAGCTGGACGTGTTGATCGTGTAGACGACGTCGGGGTTCTTCGTGTCGACGTACACACCGCAGTTGTAGCCCCCCTGGCCGTTCCGGATTCGCTCGTCATCCTTGGCCATCTGGCGCCAGCTGGCGCCGCCGTCGTCGGTGCGGAAGAGCCCGTTGTTGCCGATGATGAACACGCGCTGGGCGTTCGTGTTCATCGCGACGGCCACGTACTCACAGCCATTCATTCGCGGCAGGCCGCCGCCGGTCACTTCCGTCCAGGTCAGCCCTTCGTCGGTGGACTTGTAGAGGCGAGTGGCCGATGGGACGACTGGCGGCGGTGTTCCGGCCGGTGGCGTGGCGGGCGGCACGGCGATGCCCGACGGAGGCACCGGCGCGTTGTAGTGGCGGATCGACGTGGCGAAGATGACCTCGGGCCGGTCGAACGCGCGCGCGAGTTTCTGGATGCCGGTGGAATCGTTGACGAAGAGCGTCCTGTTCCACGTCCGCCCCCCATCGGTGCTGCGGTACACGCCGCGCATTTCGCTCTTCACATTGACGTTTCCCTCGGCGGCAACCAGCACGACGTCGGGATTCTGCGGATTGACCAGGATCGACGGAATCACGCGCGAGTCGTCGAGCCCGATGTGTCGCCACGTGGCCCCCGCATCGTCGGACTTGTACATGCCGTTACCGACATTGAACCCGCCACCTGCGACCTTGTCGCCCGTGCCGACATAAACGACGTTCGCGTTCGACGGCGCCACCTCGACGGCTCCAACCGATGAGACGTCCTTGACCGCGTCGAACACGGGATACCAGGTCTCGCCCGCGCTGGTCGACTTCCAGACTCCACCCGCCGGCTGCCCGGCGTAGTACGTGCCGGGTTCACCGATGACGCCGGTGACGGCCGCAATGCGCCCACCGCGGAAAGGGCCGACGTTGCGCCAGACGAGTCCGCTGAGGAGGTCGGGCCTGATGGGTGCGGCGCCCAGAGTGAGCAGGGCAGCCGCGCAGAGCGTGGCGCCTGCGATTGAGCGCGATGAGGCGAGACGGATTAGCATGGCGGAGAGTGTGAGGATCCGGGAGAAGATACCCGATGCTGAGCGTCTTGTCAGATACCGTCAGGGCACGATTGGCCGGTAAGGCGCCACCTGCGCCTCGACCGTCTTTTTGTCACCGACCACAGCGATCGTCATCTTGCCCGGATCGAGATACAGTTGCGCCATGCGCCGCACGTCGTCGGGACTGACCGCCATCACGTTTTTCACGAAGTTGGTCAGATACGATTCGCCGAGATTGTTTTCATCTACGAACTGCAGCTGGTTGGCGATCCCCTGTCGTGAACTGTTGCGGATCGTGAAGAAGCCGACTTCGTATTGCTTGATGCCCTCGAGCTCGGCCGCCGGTGGCGCTTCGCGGCGGAGGCGCTCGATCTCGGCGATTATTTCCTTGAGCGACGCGCCGGTGTCTTTCGTGGTCACGTCAGCCGCTTCGACCCAGTATGCGGCGCCTTTGCGCGCCCAAACAGTGGAGAAGGGCGAGTACGTGTAGCCCTTGTCCTCGCGGATGTTCGAGGTGATTCGCGAGCCGAACGCACCGCCGAGCAGGAGGTCCGTGACACCGAAACGGACGTAGTCGGGGTGCGAAGGATCAACAACGGGCAGCCCGATCCAGATGGTGCTCTGTACGGCGTCGGGACGGTCGAGGAGCGTGAGCTGCCGCCGCGCGACGGGCGTCGCTGGATTGACAGTGGCGGGCTTGCCCGGCGCCCAGCCATCGAACGCCGCCCGGGCCGCCTTCTCCACCGCCGCATCGTCGAAGACACCGCTCACGTACAGGTGCGCACGGCCCGCCCCCACGTTCTGTGCGTGAAAGGTGCGAGTGTCCGCCACGGTGAGTGCCTTGAGCGTCGCCTCGCTCGCGTACACGCGGCCGAACGGATGGTTGGGGAAGATCATCCCGCGCCACAACCGTCGCGTCTGGTCGTACGCGTTCTGCAGCGTGATGGCGAGGTCGCGGATCGCATTCTTGCGCACGCGATCGAAGTCTGCGGCGTCGAACCGCGGGTGCTGTGCCACGTCGGAAACGAGCGAGACGAAACGCGCGGCGTGCTCGCTCAACACTTCACCGGTGATTTGCGTGGACGCCGCGCCGGCGAATGCGGAGAGCGTGCCGCCCAGGTCGGCGGCCTCGAGCGAGATCTGCTGCGACGTGCGCGCGGCCGTGCCCTCGAGCAGCATGTTCGCCGTGAGGCCTGCAAGGCCCACGGTTGAAGGCGTCTCGTCGATGAGACCCGTGCGAACGTCGAGCAACGCGAGCGCCTTGGGGATCGTGCCGTAGTGGATGAGCGTGACCTGCATGCCGTTCCCGAGCGTGAACGTGCGGTGCTCCGGAACTCGAAAGGCCTTCGGGGTGCCTGGTGCCGGCGCCTGCTCCTGCGCCGCGATGGGGGCGGACCACGCGGCGGTGAGCGCGATCAGCGCGGCGCAGAGGGTGATCGGGGCGGCGGCGAGACGTGGCGCGGGAGCGAGGCGGGTAAGGATCGTCATGGGGCGTCTCCAGTCAGCGGGTGCCCGGCGCGCTCTTGGCGCCGGGGGCGACCGTGTAGATCGTACGATTGTCGCGCCGGAGATATTCCTGCGCGGTTTTCTGAAGCAGCGCTGGCGTTACTGCGGCGAAACCGCCCTCGAGACGGTTGATCCGCGCCGGATCGTCGTCAAACAGCGCGAAGCTCGCCAGCAGGTCGAGCTTGCCAAGGCCGAATTGATCGTCGAGCGTGCCGTAAAGCACGGAACGCATCTTCACCTTGGCGCGAGCAAGCGTGGCCGCGTCAACCCGCTTCGCGGCCAACCGTTCGATCTCCTCTTCGATGGCGTCCACGAGCGTTGCCGCAGGCTTGTCGCTGTCGTGAAAGGCGCTCACGGTCCAGAGCATCGGGCCATCGTAGTTGAACTGATTGCCCAGGTCGTTGATTCCTCCATTCACACCGCCGGTGAGCGACTTCTGCTGTACCAGCTTCTCGAACAGCCAACTGTCGCGCCCCTGCGCGAGGATCTGGTCGATGAGCCCCATGGCGAACCACTCAGGGGTCCAACGTGCGGGCATGTGGTAGCCGACAGCCACGGCCGGCCGATTGGCAAGCGAGTCCACGCGCGTTCCGTGCCGCTCGCCGGTCTGGCGCGGCTCGGTGACGTCCACCGCTGGCGGAGGCGGCGCAGAGGGAACCGGGGAGAAGTACTTCCGGATCCATGCGCGCGCCTGCGCTGGATCGAAATCACCGACCACGGCGAGCGCGGCATTATTCGGCGCGTAGTACTGCTTGAAGAACGCCGCGGCGTTGTCCATCGTGGCAGAGTCCAGATCCCTGAAATCGCCGTAGAAATCATGCGCGTTGGCCCAGTTCTCGTTGGCCGTCATCGGCATGTCGATCCACGGAAAGCTGCCGTATGGCTGATTCTTCACGTTGACCCGCACTTCGTTCTTCACGACATCGCGCTGGTTGTCGACGTTGGACTTGTCGATCGCGAGTCCCGTCATGCGATCCGCCTCGGCCCACAGCATGGTCTCGAGCGTGTGCGCAGGGACGACCTCGTAGTAGTTCGTAAAATCAAATCGTGTAGAACCGTTGAGGATGCCGCCGTTGTTTTCTATGAGCTTCACGAACTGCAGCTTGCCCAGGTTCTTCGATCCCTGGAACATCAAGTGCTCGAAGAGATGCGCGAATCCGGTGCGATTGCGCGGTTCGCGGCGGAAGCCAACGCGGTAGTACACACCCACACCGACAGTCGGGGCTGTGGTGTCGCGCGAGAGCACCACGCGAAGGCCATTGGCCAGTTTGTAGTATTCCACGGGGACGGCGAGCCGCGGCGAGGGCACGGGCCTCGGGCTCGCCGCGGTGGCCTGAGCATCGAGTGAGGCAGGGAGCGCGACGAGAGCAAAGAACCGTATCGCGCGGTGCAACTGCATGGGAACCTCCAGGCAGGAAGGCCGACGTGGTGTGCGGGCGCCCGGACGAGAAAACCGATCTCCCTGGCACGAGTCCGGAAGGGTGTGAGGGTCTGTGAGAAGATATCCGCTGCTGAGCATTTCGTTAGACACACACCAAACGAATTGCGCATATGACCAGCTGCGTGTATACCAAAGGCGCCACCCAGCCGAGGACCAATCGAAAT
>DASZZO010000083.1:0-3114 GCA_035544915.1 Gemmatimonadaceae bacterium
GCCATCGAACAGACCGACACCTGGCACCACCAACGCTGGCTCGTCGCCCCCACCTTCCTCGCCTCCGAGATCCCGATGCGCCGTACCGCCTGATCACCACCGCTCCCAGAAAAGCCCACAACATCCTGCACTTGACCGCGTTGGCCTCCGCGGAGCGCCGCGCGACTTCAGGGGAACACTTCTGGGGTTGCGCACACACGACGATGCGTTCAGGTACGCTGACCCCAACGGCGCCGAACTCGATGCGCCTTCCATATATATAGGGCGAAAATTGGGGCTGCGCGCAAGAGGCGGCGGGAATTGGCCCGACCATAGCCAGTTTCTCGAATTCCATCGGCTATACATATAGGCCCATTCACCAACGAATCTCGAGCCCGAACTCCGGTCGTGCGCCCCCCACCGCAGGCCACGCCGCCTACATCGCTGGCCCGCCCGACGACGGGGTGCGCCGGGTCCTAGTTGCTGCCAGAGCCGGACTTTGAAGCGTCCGGCGGTTGCCAGGGCTTGCGCACCTCCGGAATCGCTTCCATCAAGAGGGCGAGAGCCCGGTTGAGCGCCTTGTCGCCTTCCACCGCTCCGGCGTAGTGGCCGAGTCGCACAACGACCAGATCGTGCGTCGGGATGATAATTGTGTTCTGCCCTCCAACGCCGGCCATGTAGAATGCGTCCTCCGGCACCGGAAAAACCTTCGTTCTGTTGAGCCAGAACATTCCGCCATACACCGGCGTCGACCAAGCCGGTGCCGGCGTGCGCACGAAGTCCACGAAGCCGGACGGCAGCAACCGCTCGCCGTTCCACATGCCGTCCTGCAGGTAGAGCATTCCGATCCGCGCCCAGTCGCGCCCCGGGGCGAGTTCATACCCTTGTCCGAGGAAGTTGCCGAATGGGTCGGTCTCGAGGGTCATGCGGCTGACGCCGATCTTGTCGAACAGCAGCTTCTGTGGAAATGAGAGGGGGTCCTCGCCGCGTGCGAGTGCCGCTTTCTTCACGAGATAGGCAAGCGTGAGCGGGTCGGAGTTCCTGTACCGTCCAACGGTGTTTGGCGGCCACTGCGGCGGGCGCGTGATTGCCCAGCGCTGTGCGTCTACGGCTCCGGTGTACACATATAGATGATCGGGATAGCCGCGCGCGGGAGTGTAGTCGGGGTCCTGCGGAGCGACGAATCGGAGTCCGCTCGACATGCGAAAAATGTCGGCAATGCGAATCGTGCGACGCACATCATTTGGCTGTTGCCACTCCTCCACCGGCGCCGGCCCGCAGAGATCGTAGACCTTCTGTTCCAGCAGGCGCGCCATCATCGTCGCCGTCACGCTCTTTCCCATCGACCATCCGGGTAGCCGGGTAGTATCGGAGAGTCCGCGTTGATAGCGTTCCGCGATAATCCGGCCCTTGTACACCACGACGAACGCGGCCGTGAGCGCGCTGGCGGGTGAGAACGCCGAATCCACCGCGGCGGAGAGCTTCGCCGCATTCACCTCCGCGGGCAGTGCTGCTTTCGCGGCCATGTCGCCCATCGGCCACGCGCGCGTGCGAGCGTCGGTCAACGGGGAGGCGATTTTCCCCGGACGAAAGTCAACGGAGTCCTTGCCGCGCGGCAGCGTGATACATCCCTGGTCGCCAAACCGCCGCGCCGTGCGGCGCACGCCGTTCGCCAGCGCAACGGTTACGGACTGTGTCCGGGTGTCGACGACGGTGTCGGTCACCTGCCTGCGGTCCGCCAGTGGGGAGACGAAGAAACCATCCTCTGCAGCCGCAGATGCGAGGCTGCGTCCCGTGATGAAGATGGCCGAGCAGAGGATCTTCGCGAATCCGGCGGCCTCGTACTCCAGTGGATCGCCCGGCGGCGGCACCCACACTGTGGGCAGTTCCTGCGCCACGGCTGCGGGCTGCCGCGGCATGTGGCACGCGGCTGCGGCGCCGAGGAGGAGTGCGATAATGAGGCAGCGGCGTGTTGATGGCATGGGGACTGCGACGATGAGGCCGAGGCGTGTTGATCGCATCTGGATGAGGGGTCGCGGGAGTCAGGCCGGCAGCACGGTGCCCTTCGTTTCGACTGCCAGTGGAACGATCAGAATGCCCAACGCGAACGCGAGTGCGGTGAACGCGACAGGAGCGCCAAGCGTTCCAACGCGCAGCACCGCGCCGGCGAGCACGAAGTTCACGCCCGCCGCAATGAACCGGCCGATGGACGTCGCAAAAGCGAATGCCGTGGCTCGCACCCGCGTGTCGTACTGCTCGGGCAGCCACAGGCTGAACACCGCGAAGTTACCGCCGGCGAATCCCATGAAAAACAGAATCGTCATGAACGGGACGAGCCCGTTGGCAAGGTAGAAGGCCCATCCGAATGCGAGCGGGATCGTGACGAGCATTCCGGCGAAATAGAAGGCGAGCGTGGCCTTGCGGCCGATTCGCTCCGCCAGCGCCGGAAGGCAGATGCATCCAAGGATCGTGCCGACGGAGAGGATTCCAGTTCCTATCGAAACCATGCGTGCGGCCGATGGCGCGTCCATGCCCGCCCTCTTCGCAAGCGTCGTGATCGCGGCCGGTTCGTATACGGCCCCGGCCCACAAGCCAACGATGGCGACCGTCAGCAAGCTTGCATTGACCAGCGTTCGCTTGCGATAGACCGGCCCAAAAATCTCGACGAGCGGATGGGCCCGCTTCGCCTCGGCTTCATGTGCCTTCCAGCGCGCCGGCTCCTGTACCTTGGCGAGCGTAATGAATGCGACCACAACCGGGGCAAGCCCACACAGGAACATCGCACGCCAGCCATAGTGCGCGCCGACTGTATAGTTCAGCGTGGCCGCCACAAAAAAGCCGAAGTAGTATCCGGTCTGCAAATACCCGGCGCCCATCTTGCGCCGGTCCTCCGGCCACGACTCGGCCACGAACGTTCCGGCCATGGCCCATTCGCCGCCCACGCCGATACCGGCCAGAAGGCGGAATGCGCCGAGCTCCCACACGTTGCTGGCGAACGCCGCGAGCCCCGTAAAGACCGCGTACACGAGGATTGTCGCCGCGAGCGATTTCGTGCGACCGAAACGGTCGGCGATCGGTCCCCAGATGAACGAGAATCCCCAGCCGACCAGGAAGAGTGCGAACAGGATTGAGCCG